>NZ_ATLN01000107.1:0-78940 GCF_000416195.1 Pseudomonas sp. CFII68 | reverse complement strand
GCAGGCGAATCCAGCCGTCGGCGCTGGCGTAGTCGCCGGCCACCGGGTCCCACATCGGTGGAACGCTCCAGCCGATAGGGCGCAGGGAGGTGGAGAACCAGAACGACGCCAGGCGCTGGTCGACTTCGACGGGTGGCAGGCGGCCGGTTTGCTGATGGATGAGCTCGGCGGTGGCTTGGCCGGCTGCGGCGATGCTGGCGCTGGCCAGCGCCGTGACGGCGAATGCCGAGGGCAGCGCGCCGTCGCCGGTGAAGGTGATTGGGGTCGTGGGCAAGCCGAGTGCGGTTTGCATGGACGTGAGCAGATCTGACATCGAAAGCCCTCCAGTACGAGAGGGCGATCATAGTTCAAAAATCCGTTGGGGGCCGCTATGCGGCCCAGCGGGAGCAAGCTCCCTCGCCACGGTTCATACCGGCTTAAGTGCTTGTGCAAAAAACGGTGGTCAACGGCCTGGCGGCGCATTAGCTTAGTCGTTTCGACGAATCCGGGCCGGGGAGTGCAATGATGCTGGAAACATGGCTGGCGTTTTTCGCTGCGTGCTGGGTGATCAGTCTTTCGCCGGGTGCCGGCGCGATTGCATCGATGTCCAGCGGGCTGCGATACGGCTTCTGGCGTGGTTACTGGAACGCCTTGGGCCTGCAATTGGGCCTGGCGTTGCAAATCGTGGTCGTCGCCGCCGGGGTTGGCGCGATTCTCACGGCGTCGGCCACCGCGTTCTATGCGATCAAATGGTTCGGCGTGGCCTACCTGGTCTACCTGGGTGTCAAACAGTGGCGAGCCATTCCCGCTGACATGACTGACGACGCGGCCCCGCGGCCTATCGGCAAGCCCTTGGCGCTGGTGTTTCGCGGGTTTCTGGTCAATGTCAGCAACCCCAAGGCGCTGGTGTTCATGCTGGCGGTGTTGCCGCAGTTCATCAATCCCCATGCGCCGTTGATCCAGCAATACCTGATCCTGGGCGTGACCATGATCGTCGTCGATCTCATCGTCATGGCCGGGTACACCGGGCTGGCGTCCAAAGTCCTGCGGCTGTTGCGCACCCCGAAACAGCAACGGCGAATGAACCGTGCCTTCGCGGGTATGTTCATTGGCGCGGCGGGGCTGCTTGCGACGATTCGCAAGGCTGCGGTGTAAAGCAAAACCTGTGGCGAGGTTACTTTGTGGGAGCAAGGCTTGCCCGCGATGCAGGCGACTCGATTTCTGGAAGATCTCATCGCCTGTATCGCGGGCAAGCCTTGCTCCCACAAGCATTCGCTCAGCTATTCAGCGCAAAATCACTGGCGCCGTATCCCGAGGCAGGTTATTGCGCTGTACCGGTTCGCTGGGTTGTTGGTAGCTCGGGCCGCCGAGCTGTTCGCTCAGTTGCCGCGCCACGTCTTCCCCCAGGGCCTTGGACACTTCGCGCACCACCCGTGGACGATTGAGGCTGATGCGTACGTCCCGGTGGTTCATCAACTTGGTGTCCTGGCCTTCGCCCATGGCCGTAAAGGCCGAGGTGATTTCGTAGGTCTTGGTGTTGATCAGGCTGAAGTCCGCCACCAGGGTCAACGCCAGCACAGCCGAGTAGCTGTCGGTATTGGCCAGCTCGTTGATGTCGCGGGTGAAGTCGATGTCCGACACCGTGCCGAACAGCACGTAGTCGGCACCCTTGAAGTTACCGGCCTTGATGCGCTTGATCACGTCATAGACGTCGCCCTTGGACGCCGCTGTGTAGGGCGTGCCTTGGGTCAGCTGAAACATCCCGCTGCGCAGGATCTCGCCCTTGATGTCGCCGGTGAACTTGCGCAGTTCGCCCTGCTCGATGTAGCTGCTGGTGGCTTCCATCTCGTCGTAGCTCGAGGAGGCGCTGGCGCTGTAGGGGTTCGCCTGGAAGTTGCTCTGCGCTGAAACGGTGTGGATGTATTCCTCCACCCGCTCCTGGTACGCAAGGTCGGTCACTGCGACTTTCGGGGCCGCCTGCGCGCCAAATGCGCAGGCCAGGGCCATGATGCCTATCCATGTGCGCATGGCTTAACGCTCCGTGGTCTTGCGGATTTCTTTTTCGTCCATCCACTCGGCCAGACCGCTTTCGACGTCGATCAATTGCAGGCTGAATTTGTAGAAGACGTCCTTGTAGTCGCTGCTGCGCTTGACGATCGAGCTGATGGAGCCTTCGAGACGGTACTTGGCAGCAATCATGTTGCCGGTCTTGGCCACGGTGCTTTTCTTGTACAGGCCGCTCTGGTTCTGCAACTTGAGCTGGTCGACCTGGCTGTCCATGGCGGTGTTGTCACTGGCAAAACGGGCAGCCCCGGTCTTCATCAGCTGGGTCTTGATGCTGGTGGTGATTTCGCGGGTGTCGATGTATTCGCTGGTCTTGTTCTTCACGTCATAGACCTGGACCACCGGGCGACCCTGCAGGATGCCGGACTGGGCCAGGGAGCGGGTCATGGACTCGGCGATCATTTGCAGGTCGGTGGAGCCGAACTCGTTGGTCACGGTTTCCACGGCCTTGGTGTCGCCGTAGCTGATGTTCTTGTTGCCCAGGACCGGCGAGTTGTTGGCACAGCCGCTGACCAGCAGGGCGGCGAGGGCGAGGGAGGAAATGCGTACAAACATGTGGGTGCTCTCGAAAACTGAAAAAAGGTCTGTGGCGAGGGGATTTATCCCCGCTGGGCTGCGTAGCAGCCCCAATTTCAACGAGTGCTGCGCACTCGAACGGGGATAAATCCCCTCGCCACAGGAATGTGCATCTGTCTTACGGGGTATTGATTTCCAAGCGGAAATCCACCGCCTTGGGGGTCGGTGCGATGGCCGGCAGGAAGCTGGTCTGTTCGCCGTACAGCGTCAGGCTTTTCCAGGTTTCTTCCTCGGCGATCGGAAAGCCTTCCGGCCCCAGCCAGGCAAAGCGGTAATACATCGTCTTGTTGTTGTAGCTGGTGTTGCTCAGCTGCACGTTGACGGTCATGTAGCCGTTTTCCCGGGCCACGCGCATGGCGCCGACCACGATGTTCTTGGTCTTGCCCATCGCCACGACCTTGCTGGCGGCGCTGCCCGGCTCCGGTGGCGGCGGGGTGGCGCAACCGGCCAGCAAGGCCAGGGCGCCGATGGCGATCAGTTTTAAACGCATGTGAACAAGACTCCGTTCTTAAGGTTGCTTGAGGGCAATGGCGGTCGGGTTGGCGCTTGGCATCACCTGGGCAGCCAGGCCACCGGCGAACACCTGGTTACCCACCGCCCGCAGGGTGATGACCTGGTAGCGCTGGTCGACGGTGACCTTGACCACCGAGCCGCCCACCGAGCTTGGCAAGGTGACCTGATGCTCGCCTTTCTTCAGGCGCAGGCGCACCACCTGGGTGTAGTCGGGCAGGGTGCGCCAGGTCCGGGTGTCGGCTCCTTCGAGTACCGCCGAGGTGAGCCCCACGGCCAGGCCGGCCAGGGGGTTGGTTTCGTTGATCTGCTTTTGTGCCACGCCACGGCTGACGGCGCGCACGGTGGTGCGCAGGATGATGCCCGGCATGTCGTCGCGCAGGGCCCGGCGGGACATGGCAGTGGTGCTGTTGAGCTGGGTCAGGTCCAACTGACGACCGTCCACACCGATCTGGCCGAAGGTGGCCGTGGAGGTGTCGGGCTTGATCAACGGGAACGACAACGGCGTGATAACCAGGTTGCCGCTGATCGGCAAGGGCAGGGGAATGCGGATCGAGTCCCGGGACGGTGCCAGGCCACTCTGCACCACGATCAGGATGTCGCTGTCATCGCTCTTGGCGGGTTTGTCGAGGTCGCGCAGGGCCTGCTCCAGCAACGGTGTGTTGGGGCGCAGTTCGGCGGCCTTGCGATAACCCGGTGCGGCCAGGTCTTTTTCACCCAGGGCTTCGTAGACGAAGCCGGCCAGGTAATGGCTGAACGCGCTCTGGTAACTGTTCTTGAGGCCGACCACTTCCGGTGCGTCGAGGCTGGCCACCGGGTAACCCTGGAGGTCCTTGTATTCGGTCTTGACCCCTTCTTTCTCGGCTTCTTCCTCGCGCTTGAGGTATTGCTTGTCCCGCAGGTCGGCGATCACCGCTTCGCGTTCGTGGGTCTTCTTGATCTGGGTCCGCGCGCCGTCGAAGTCATTCACCGCCAGCAGGTTCAGGGCCATCTGCGTGGTCAGCATGACCTTTTCGTAGTCGTAGCCTTCGTAGCGGCGGACTTTATCGTTGACCAGGAAACTGCCGAACTGGGCCAGGTACTTGGCGGTGTCGAGCTTGACCGCGTCTTCCCACTGACCAACCTGCTGATCGGCGCTGGTCCAGGCTGTCTGGCTGCCGGACAAGTCACCCTTGGCGCGCAGCAACTCACCTTTCTCGAAGTAATACAGCAGGTCTTTGTCCTTGCTGGAGTTGTTCTTTTCCAGCAGGGTCAGCGCGCCGTCGACGTTGCCGGATGCCAACTGCTGGTTGGTCTGGGCCAATTCGCTGTCGTAGTTGCGAAAGGCCGAGCAGCCGGACAACAAGGTGATCGCGCCGAGGGCGACCGAAAAAACGGCACGGGATGCCATGAACATTTCTTCCCTGAGTAACAGCCGGGGTGTGCGGGTCGGGCTGGAGCGATCCCACGGACAAGCGTCGGGACGCTGCCGGTTCCTCATAAAAAGAGGAGCTTTTATGCCGTCTAATAATAAGAAGGCGGCGGGATTATAAACATGGCGCTTGGCTATGTAATGGCTTTTCAATCTCGAAATGCCTTTTTTGTGACATCACCTCCAAAGCATGAAAATACGATGAAAATCGGCCCCCGAAACACATCGGCCCTTGAGCCAAAGCCATTGGAAGTGAACAATGTGTTACTTCTTATTACCAACCGAGAGTCATTCATGACTGTGCCGTTCCGTTTCCTGGCCTGGCTTGTGCTGCCATTGCTTGCGCTATGCAGCACTTCGCTGCTGGCCGATACCGTCGAGAGTGCTCCCCAGGCGCTGCATTTGCTGGATTACATCGGGGCGGATTACCCGGCGACGGTCGAGGCGGGCAAGGTCATCGACGACGGGGAATATCGCGAGCAGCTGGAATTTACCCAGGTGCTGGAGGGGTTGGTCGCCGGGCTACCGGCCAAACCGGAAAAGACTGAGCTGGTCCAAGGCATCAGCACCTTGCGCAGTGCGATCACCCAGCGCCAAGAGGGCGGCGATGTCGCGCGCCTGGCGCGGCAACTAGGGGCCAAGCTGGCGGTGGCATATGAAGTCAGCCAGGCACCGGTCATCACCCCCGATCCCTCCCGTGGTGCGCCGCTGTATGCCCAGAATTGCTCGGTGTGCCATGGGGCCAACGGTGCCGGCGACGGTCCAGCCGGTGTCGGCATGGAACCGCCGCCCGCCAACATGCGGGATGCCCAGCGCCTGGACCGCCTGAGTCTCTATGCGATCTACAACACCGTCGGCATGGGCATTGAAGGCACCGACATGCCGGCCTTCGCCGATCAGCTCGACGACCGTCAACGCTGGGACCTGGCGACCTACATCGCCAGCTTCAGCGCCGACCCGGCCGCCGCCAAAAGTGAACAGGTCTTCAACCTCGCTGACCTGGCGCGCCAGACCCCGGCCGAAGTCCTCGCCGCGCAAGGCCCCGCAGCGGCGGCGACATTCCGTGCCCAGCGCGCCCAGCCGCCGCAGGTGCAACGTGGCCCGGCGCAGTTGCTCGACTACACGGCCGCCACCCTGGATAAAAGCATCGCGGCGTATCGCGCAGGCGACCATGACCAGGCCTACGACCTGTCGGTAGCGGCTTACCTGGAAGGTTTCGAGCTGGTGGAAAGCTCGCTGGACAACGTCGATGCCAACGTGCGCAAGGACACCGAAAAGGCCCTGATGGCCTATCGTCAGTCGTTGCAGGATGGTTTGCCGGTGGAGCAGGCGGTACAGCGTCTGGACGCGGCCAAGGCCAAGTTGAAGGCGTCTGCCGGCTTGCTGGGCGGTGATGGCTTGAGCTGGTCGCTGAGCTACATTTCCGGGTTGCTGATTCTGCTGCGCGAAGGGCTGGAAGCGATCCTGGTGCTGGCGGCGATCCTGGCGTTCCTGCGTAACACCGGCCAGCAGTCGGCGGTGCGCAGTGTCAACGTTGGTTGGGGCCTGGCGCTGTTGGCTGGCCTGGCGACCTGGGGGCTGGCGGCGTATGTGATCGACGTCAGCGGCGCCCAGCGCGAGCTGCTTGAAGGCGCGACGGCGTTGTTCGCCAGTGTGATGGTGCTGTGGCTGGGTGTGTGGATGCACGACCGTCGCCACGCAGCGGCCTGGCAGGACTACATCAAGAGCAGCCTGGTGGGCGGCGGTGGGCGTTTTGGTTTTGCGATCCTGGCGTTCTTCTCGGTCTATCGCGAACTGTTCGAAGTGATCCTGTTCTACGAAACCCTGTGGCTGCAAGCGGGCCCCGCCGGGCACAACGCGGTGTTGGCCGGTGGCGCGACGGCGCTGGTGTTGCTGGTGGGGCTGGCCTGGGTGATCCTGCGCGGCTCGGCGAAACTGCCGCTGGCGTTGTTCTTCAGCATCAATGCCGCGTTGCTGTGCGCGCTGTCGGTGGTATTCGCCGGTCACGGCGTGAAGGCGTTGCAGGAGGCCGGGATCTTCGGCACCCATCCGGTGGCGTTCTTCGACTTCGACTGGCTGGGTATTCATGCCGATGCCTATTCGCTGGCCGCTCAAGTGGTGGCGATCCTGGCGATTGTGGTGCTGTATGGGCGCAGTTGGGTGGTGGATAAGCGTCGGGTCCAGGTTTCCTGAAAAGCATTCGCTGCGCTCATAATCGCGGGCAAGCCTTGCTCCCACACAAGCTTTTCTCCCACAGGCTATGGGAGCAAGGCTTGTGGGAGCAAGGCTTGTGTGGGGGCAAGGCTTGCCCGCGATGCTTTTAATCTAGAGGAAACCATTCAATGCGCGTATGGATCGACGCCGACGCCTGCCCAAAAGCGGCGAAGGAACTGGTGGTCAAGTTCGCCTTGAAGCGCAGGTTCGAGGTGGTGCTGGTGGCCGGTCAGCCGCAGATCAAGCCTGGGCTGGCCTGTGTGAAGCTGATCGTGGTGCCCAGTGGCCCTGATGCGGCGGACGATTACCTGGTGGAGCACGCCGAACCGGGTGAATTGGTGATCTGTAGCGACGTGCCCTTGGCCGACCGGTTGGTGAAGAAGGGCGTTGCCGCACTGGATCCGCGAGGCAAGGAGTTCGATGCACAGAACATGGGCGACCGACTGGCGGTGCGCAACCTGTTCACCGATTTGCGCGAACAGGGCCATATGGGCGGCGGCCCGGCGGCGTACAGCGAGCGGGACAAGCAGGGGTTTGCCAATGCGCTGGATCGGATCCTGACGCGCCTGACCCGAATCGCTTAAGCCTTGTGCATAACCCCTGTGGGAGCGAGCCTGCTCGCGATGGCGGTGTGTCAGTCAACAGCTATGCCAGCTGAACCGTCGCTATCGCGAGCAGGCTCGCTCCCACATTGGGTTGGCGGTGCTGCTGTTAAACGTCGTTCTCGTGCGTTAGCTCCAACACCCGGTCCACCAGCTTGTTGATGCCTGAAGCCGCTTCGCTGATGTTCTGCGCCAGCATGTAGGCCGGGGTACTGACCAGTTTGCGCGCGCGGTCTTCGACGATGTCGGTGACGGCGCAGTCCTCGTGAGTACCCCCCATTTTGGTCACGGCGGCGGCCGTGTCGACATCGTTGCCGATGGTGCAGACCACACCCGGGCCGTAGATCTTCGCCGCCAGGGCCGGGGAGATGCAGATCAGCCCGACCGGTTTGCCGGCCTCGGCAAAAGCCTCGGTCAGTGCCAGGAGCTCTGGCTGGACTGTGCAGCCAGCGCCTTCGACGGCAAAGTTGGAGAGGTTTTTCGCCGCGCCAAAACCACCGGGTACGATCAGGGCGTCGAAATCCTCAGCGCTGGCTTCACGCAAGTCCTTCACGTTGCCGCGGGCGATCCGTGCCGATTCCACCAGCACGTTGCGGCTCTCGGGCATTTCCTCGCCGGTCAGGTGATTGATCACATGCAGTTGGGCAATGTTGGGGGCGAAGCACTGGACCTGTGCTCCACGCTGATCGAGGCGCAGCAAGGTGATCACGCTTTCGTGGATCTCGGCGCCGTCATACACGCCACAGCCGGAAAGGATCACTGCAATTTTTTTGCTCATGGGCTTTTCTCCAGATTCATGGCGTTAAATGTCTACTAATTTGTCACTCGTTGCCATAGGGGGATCGGGCAGCTACACCTAATCTGCCGACTATCTCCCTGCCTTGCATGCCCGGGTTGCGTCATGAATTTCATCCTGTATGCCGTGCCGTTCTTCTTCGTGCTGATCGCCGTCGAGTTGCTGGCCGATCGCTGGCGCGGCGTGAGCCACTACCGCGTGGCAGACGCGATCAACAGCTTGAGCACCGGCGTGCTGTCGACCACCACCGGTTTGCTGACCAAGGGCGTGGGGCTTGTCACCTACGCCTTCGCAGTCGAACACTTGGCGGTGATTGAATGGCCCGCCGACCAGGCCTGGACCTGGGTGTTCGCTTTCGTGTTCTACGACTTCTGTTACTACTGGCTGCACCGCATGGGCCATGAGCGCAACATCCTCTGGGCGGCCCATTCGGTGCACCACCAGAGCGAGGACTACAACCTCTCCACCGCGTTGCGCCAGACCAGCACCGGGTTCCTGCTGAGCTGGATCTTCTACGTCCCGCTCGCCGTACTGGGCGTGCCGCTGGTGGTCTTCGTCAGCGTCGCGGCGTTGAATCTGTTGTACCAGTTCTGGGTCCACACCCAGCACATTCCCAAGCTCGGCTGGCTGGAGTGGTGCTTCGTCACGCCGTCCAATCATCGTGCCCACCATGCACAGAACCCTCTCTACATGGATCGCAACTACGGCGGGGTGTTCATTATTTGGGACCGTCTGTTTGGTACCTTTCAGGAAGAAGACGCCAACGAGCCGGTGATTTTTGGCGTGACCACGCCGCTGGCGAGCTGGAATCCGCTGTGGGCCAACCTGCAGTTCTATGCGCAGCTGTGGGCCGATGCGCGGCGGGCCGAGCGCTGGTGGGACAAGTTGCGGATCTGGTTCATGCCCACCGGTTGGCGACCGGCGGACGTCGCGGCCAGGTATCCGCTGAACAAGCCGGACCTGAGCCAGTTCCGCAAATTCGAAGTGCCGTTGGATGCTCGCCAGCGGTGGTACGTGGGGCTGCAGTTCTGCGCCTACGTTGCCTTGGGCAGTTATCTGATGAACCTTGAAACCAGCCTGCCGGTCGCCGCCCTGGTGGTGGGTTGGGGCGCGGTGGCGTTTGGTCTGTTCGTGTTGGGCGTGGCCCTGGAGAATCGCCCGTGGGCGTTGCGGCTGGAGCTGTTGCGGCTGGCCTCGAACCTGCCGCTGGTATGGCTGGCGCCCTTGGCCGGGTTGTGGCCGGCCAGCGCTGTGGCCTGGGCCGGGCTGCTCAGCTACAGCCTGCTCAGCGGCATCGGGCTGTATTGCTGCCGTACCCGGTTTACTCGGTTGGCGTCGTAGGTTCGCCGGACCTGGCTTGCTCCAGGCGCTCGGCTTCGAGGACTTTCCTGGCCAGCCGGGCATTCTTGATGCGTCGGCGCAGCCACAGGACCAGGCCCAGCACCAGCAGCGTGCCGAGTACCCACAATTCATACTTCTTGATGCTGCCCAGCATACCCTCGAGCACTGCGCCGAAGTGGTAGGCGGCCGCGGCCAGCGCCGTGGCCCAGATCGCCGCACCGATGCCGTTGAGCAACAGGTAACGACCCGGAGGATAGCCTGACAGGCCGATCGCCACCGGCATCACCGTGCGCAGGCCATAGACGAAACGAAAGCTCAGGACCCAGATGTCCGGATGCCGGCGAATGTGCTCCAGCGCCCGATCCCCCATCAACTGCCAGCGCGGCTTGCGCGCCAAGAGCTTGCGCCCGTGCTTGCGCCCCAGGAAATACCACAGCTGATCGCCCGCATAGCTGCCGCAGAACGCCACGACGACCACCAGATTGATGTCCATGTAGCCACGGAACGCCAGGAAACCTGCGAGCACGAGGATGGTTTCGCCTTCGAAGAACGTGCCGATAAACAAGGCCAAGTAGCCGAAGTCATGCAGAAATTGTTGGAGCATTGTCTGGGTGCTGGCGAAATGAACGCGCAGCCTAACCCTTCGGGCACATTCAGGAAAGTATCGAAATGTGTCTCGACGTGAACAATTCCTACAATGACAATAACTGCGACGACAGGACGCAGGTGCACATAACTGTAATGTCTTCGTCATAATTGGCGCTTATAACTGTCACGCTCGCCCGTCAGCACGGGCTCAGGAGTCTGCCGTGAGCTTTACCCCCGCCAATCGTCTGTTCCCTGCTACCCGCCTGCGTCGCAACCGCCGTGATGAGTTCTCGCGTCGGCTGGTGCGTGAAAACGTGCTGACCACCAATGACCTGATCCTGCCGGTATTCGTGCTGGGCGGTGAGAACCGTCGCGAAGCGGTGGCGTCGATGCCCGGGGTGGAACGCCTGACCATCGACCTGCTGCTCGAAGAAGCCGCCCAGTGGGTCGAGCTGGGCATTCCGGCGCTGGCGCTGTTCCCGGTCACACCGCCGACACTCAAGTCCCTGGACGCCGCCGAAGCCTGGAACCCGGAAGGCATCGCCCAACGCGCGACCCGTGCCCTGCGCGCGCGCTTCCCGGAGCTGGGGGTGATCACCGACGTGGCGCTGGACCCGTTCACCACCCACGGGCAGGACGGTATCCTCGATGAAGAAGGCTACGTGCAGAACGACATTACCGTCGATGCACTGGTCAGGCAGGCCTTGTCCCACGCCGAGGCCGGAGCCCAGGTGGTGGCGCCGTCGGACATGATGGACGGGCGCATCCAGGCGATCCGCGAAGCCCTCGAGGTGGCCGGTCACGTCAACGTGCGGATCATGGCCTATTCGGCCAAGTACGCCAGCGCCTATTACGGCCCGTTCCGCGACGCGGTCGGCTCGGCCCTGAACCTGGGCAAGGCCAACAAGGCCTCTTATCAGATGGACCCGGCCAACAGTCAGGAAGCCTTGCACGAAGTGGCGGCTGACTTGTCAGAAGGGGCAGACATGGTCATGGTCAAGCCTGGCATGCCTTACCTCGACATTCTTTGCCGGGTCAAAGACGAATTCAAAGTGCCGACCTTTGTTTATCAGGTCAGCGGCGAGTACGCGATGCACATGGCCGCGATCCAGAACGGCTGGTTGGGCGAAGGGGTGATCCTGGAGTCCTTGACCGCTTTCAAACGCGCAGGTGCTGATGGCATCCTGACTTACTTTGCTGTGCGCGCCGCCCAATTGTTACGAGAGCAGAAATAGCCTCCCAGGAACTTGCGATGAATACCGAAGGACTCTCCGAAGTTGCCGTAAAAGACGCTCAACCCGTGGTCGAGCAGGTTGCCGAGACACCGCCAGCGTTGGAGCCTGCTGCCCCGGCTGTCGTCGAGCCCGCACCGGCCCCGGCGATTGTGATTCCCAACCTGGATGACAGCAGCCTGTACATCCATCGCGAGCTGTCGCAACTGCAGTTCAACATCCGCGTGCTGGAGCAGGCGCTGGACGAGTCCTATCCGCTGCTGGAACGGCTGAAATTCCTGCTGATCTTTTCCAGCAACCTGGATGAGTTTTTCGAGATCCGCGTCGCCGGCCTGAAGAAGCAGATCACCTTCGCCCGTGAACAGGCCGGCGCCGATGGCCTGCAACCGCACCAGGCCCTGGCGCGCATCAGCGAACTGGTCCACGGTCATGTGGACCGGCAGTACGCGATCCTCAACGACATCCTGTTGCCGGAGCTGGAAAAGCACCAGGTGCGCTTCATCCGTCGCCGCAACTGGAACACCAAGATCAAGACCTGGGTGCGCCGCTATTTCCGCGACGAGATCGCGCCGATCATCACCCCGATCGGCCTCGATCCAACGCACCCGTTCCCACTGCTGGTCAACAAGAGCCTGAACTTCATCGTCGAGTTGGAAGGCATCGACGCCTTCGGTCGCGATTCCGGCCTGGCGATCATCCCGGCGCCACGGCTGTTGCCGCGCATCATCCGTGTGCCGGAAGACGTCGGCGGCCCCGGCGACAATTATGTGTTCCTGTCGTCGATGATCCACGCCCACGCCGATGACCTGTTCCAGGGCATGAAGGTGAAGGGTTGCTACCAGTTCCGCCTGACGCGTAACGCTGACCTGTCGGTGGACACCGAGGACGTCGAAGACCTGGCCCGCGCCCTGCGCGGCGAGCTGTTCTCCCGTCGCTACGGTGATGCGGTGCGCCTGGAGGTGGCCGATACCTGCCCCAAACACCTGTCCGACTACCTGCTCAAGCAGTTCAACCTGCATGAGACCGAGCTGTATCAGGTCAACGGCCCGGTCAACCTGACCCGACTGTTCAGCATCACCGGCCTGGACAGCCATCCGGAACTGCAATACCTGCCGTTCACGCCGCAGATCCCGAAACTGCTGCAAAACAGCGAGAACATTTTCAGCGTGATCAGCAAGCAGGACATCCTGCTGCTGCACCCGTTCGAGTCGTTCACGCCGGTGGTCGACCTGCTGCGCCAGGCCGCCAAGGACCCCCACGTCCTGGCAGTGCGCCAGACCCTGTACCGCAGCGGCGCCAACTCGGAAATCGTCGATGCCCTGGTGGACGCGGCGCGAAACGGCAAAGAAGTCACGGCCGTGATCGAATTGCGCGCGCGCTTCGACGAGGAATCCAACCTGCAACTGGCCAGCCGCCTGCAAGCGGCCGGCGCGGTGGTGATCTATGGCGTGGTCGGCTTCAAGACCCACGCCAAGATGATGCTCATCCTGCGCCGTGAAGCCGGTGAGATCGTGCGTTACGCCCACTTGGGCACCGGCAACTACCACGCTGCCAACGCCCGCCTGTACACCGACTACAGCCTGCTGACCTCCGACGATGCCTTGTGCGAAGACGTCGGCAAGCTGTTCAGCCAGTTGATCGGCATGGGCAAGACCCTGCGCATGAAGAAGCTGCTGCATGCGCCGTTCACCCTGAAAAAGGGCATGCTCGACATGATCGCCCGGGAGACGCAGTTCGCCCTGGACGGCAAGCCGGCCCACATCATTGCCAAGTTCAACTCGCTGACCGACCCGAAGATCATTCGTGCGTTGTACAAGGCCAGCCAGTCGGGCGTGCGCATCGATCTGGTGGTGCGGGGCATGTGCTGCCTGCGGCCAGGCATTCCGGGGGTGTCCCACAACATCCATGTCCGCTCGATCATCGGGCGCTTCCTGGAGCATACGCGGGTGTTCTACTTCCTCAACGGCGGTGAGGAGCAGATGTTCCTGTCCAGCGCCGACTGGATGGAGCGCAACCTCGACAAGAGGGTCGAGACCTGCTTCCCGGTGGAAGGCAAGAAGCTGATCCTGCGGGTCAAGAAGGAGCTGGAAAGCTACCTCACCGACAACACCCACAGCTGGAGCCTGCAGTCGGATGGCCGTTACATCCGCAACACGCCGACCGGCAACCAGAACCCGCGCAGCGCCCAGGCGACGTTGCTCGAGCGCTTGAGCAGCCCGGTGTTGGCGGTTCGTTAAAAACTCGAAGGTTGGGGGGGCAGGCTTAGCTTTTGTGGCGAGGGGATTTATCCCCGTTGGGCCGCGAAGCGGCCCCAAAGAGTTGAAGGCAATCAGCCCGACAAAACGGGTAGGCTGGTTTTAGGGCTGCTACGCAGCCCAGCGGGGATAAATCCCCTCGCCACAAGAGATCTGCGTTGCAGTCGATAATCAGTGGATGTTCAGCACAATCCCGACCCGAGTCAGCCAGTCGGCTTCCTGGGCGAAGTCGGCCTGGGTCAGTTGATTCTCTTCCAGCCATTTTTCGGGAAACAGCACATCCAACTGATCGCCATTGGCGTGCAGGACCACCTGGGGCATTTCCTGGGTGCCACGGATGTGGTGGAACAGGATCGCGAAGCGCAGCAGCACGCACAGGCGAATCAGCTTGATGCCGTCATCGCCGAACTCGGCAAATTTATCCTTGGGAATGTTGCGCCGATGGCCGCGTACCAACAGCGCGAGCATTTGCTGGTCTTCTCGGGAAAACCCCGCCAGGTCCGAATGCTCGATCAGGTAGGCGCCGTGCTTGTGGTAGTGATAGTGGGCGATGTCCAGGCCCACTTCATGGACCTTGGCGGCCCAGCCCAGCAACTCGCGCCACACCCCGTCGTTCAAGTCCCAGTCATCGGCGACCTGGTCGAAGGCATGTAGCGCCTTGCGCTCGACCCGTACGGCTTGTTCCAGGTCGACGTGATAACGCTCCATGAGCGAGCCCAGGGTGCGCTCGCGCACGTCTTCGTGATGATGACGTCCCAGCAGGTCGTAGAGCACGCCTTCGCGCAGGGCGCCTTCACAGTGGTCCATGCGTTGCAGTTCGAGGGCGTCGAAAATCGCCTCGAGGATCGCCAGGCCCGCGGGGAAAATCGCTCGGCGGTCGGGCTTGATGCCTTCGAAATCGATCTTGTCCGCTTCACCGAGCTTGAACACCCGGCGCTTGAGCCAGGCCAGGCCCTCGGCGTTGACCTCGCCGGTGCCGTAACCACCGGCCTTGAGGGCCAGGCCGATGGCCCGGATGGTTCCTGAGGAGCCGATGGCTTCGTCCCAGGTCAGGCGGTGCAGGGCGTGTTCGATGCTCATGATTTCCAGGCGCGCCGCCGTGTAGGCCTGGGCGTAGCGGGCCGGGGTGATCTTGCCGTCGCGGAAATAACGCTGGGTGTAGCTGACGCAGCCCATCTGCAGGCTTTCGCGCAGCAGCGGTTCGAAGCGCTGGCCGATGATGAATTCGGTACTACCGCCACCGATGTCCGCCACCAGGCGCTTGCCCGGCGTGTCGGCCAAGGTGTGGGAGACGCCCAGATAGATCAGGCGCGCTTCTTCACGGCCGGAAATGACTTCCACCGGATGCCCGAGGATTTCTTCAGCGCGGCGGATGAACTCGCCACGGTTGCGCGCCTCGCGCAGGGCGTTGGTGCCCACGATCCGCACCGCGCCCAGGGGCATACCGTTGATCAGTTGGGCAAACCGCTTGAGGCAATCGAGCCCGCGCTGGATGGATTCTTCGCTCAGCTTGCGCTCTTCGTCGATGCCGGCGGCCAGTTGGACCTTCTCGCCGAGCCGCTCAAGAATGCGGATTTCCCCGTTCTGGGCCTTGGCGACGACCATGTGGAAGCTGTTGGAGCCCAGGTCTATGGCAGCGATCAGGGACAGATTCTTGGCTTGGGATGGCGGCATGGTCAAAAAGTCTCGGTCGATAACCACGTCATCCTGCCACGATCGACCGTCGCCGCCAACGGATGCGAGTGAGGTTCGGTCGCCGACAGGTTTTTGGCTGAAGGTAGAAAAGATATAACTTAGTGGGAGGCCTCTGTAAGAAATCAACTTTTACATCTGGGCGTATGGCACTTTCCTACAAGGATAGTTGATATTTCCGGCTTATTTTTAAGAGGACTTAACCGAGACTTCCGTTCGGCAATTTCGCCGTGCTGTTAGTTGTTGTGACTGCTTCAGGTTCAGGAAGAAAAATTGTCTGCTGAGTTAGGCTGTTGGGATAAGGAATTCCCGGGCGTTGCATGAACGGCATCTCATTGATGTTAGTTGAGGAATCAAGAAATGAAAAAAATACTTGGGTTGACAGCAGTCAGTGTTCTCGCCTTGGCCTGCGCCAATGTTCAAGCTGCTGATTTGCAGGTGACGGGCAGTATCGTTCCTGGCAGTTGCTCGCTGAATATTCCTACGTTGGCTGTGGATTATGGACGACTTACCGTCACTGACTTGAGTCCTGTCGATTACACCGCACTGCAAAAGTTGACCACGACGTTCAGCATCGCCTGTGATGGACCAACGCTTGTTGGCTTGACTGCTGCCGACAATCGGGCCGCCAGCAGAAAGCATGAAGCCATGGTTGCGATTGATCCTGGCCTTGCCGACCCGCGTAATAGTTTTGGACTGGGTACAAACACCGAGGGTGGAAAGATTGGAGCCTACAGCCTGCATGTCCGCAATTATTCTGTGGACGGCAGCACCGATTTCAGAACTATTTTGAACGGCGGAGGTAACTGGTCGGGGGCGAGCGATCTTTTTCGAAGCACGCCCAACTATGTCCTCTCGTGGTCTCCTAACGGGGCCAACAGCCCCCATCTTCTGACAACCGTTACCGGTGAGTTGGAAGTCCAGGCCGCCATCAACAACACGACTGAGCTTGCTCTTCTGGAGCAGGTGGACATAGATGGCAGTGCAACGATGGAGCTGACCTACATCTAACACCGATGCCAGCTCCTGTCCCGGGGCTGGCTCTTTTACTGGGCATGATTGGCTCTGTACCGCTGGTTGAAGCTGACGACTAACAATCGTCGATGCATCAAGCAGCGGTCGTTTTTGAGTTTTATTCTTCTAGTTATATATGTCGCTCCATGAACTTCGATTCGTGGCGGGAGAGTGCGTGTTGAATTTTTTATCGAGATTAAAATTTTCTTGGTGTGCATCACTGTGCCTGGTGTGCGGGTCGGCAATGGCCGCCGGCATGCAGCCGGAAACCACCGTGGTCATCTTTTATGAAGAACATGGCGAAGCCACCATCAACCTCCGGAATACCGATGCCGGCCCGACCCTGCTTCATTCAAAAGTTGAACACATACCGGAAGACTCCGAACTGTCGGTGATCGTGACGCCGCCGATCACGCGCGTCGATGCGGGCGAAACGCAGTTGATCCGTTTGATCGGGGCATTCAAGGAGCCGCTCAAGACCCAGCGACTCAAACGGGTCACCTTCGAAGGTATCCCGCAGAAGAAATCCACCGGCGGTGCCACGGTGGGCATCAATATCCGGCATAACCTGCCGCTTATCATCCATCCCAAGGGCTTGGCTCGGCATCAGGCGCCTTGGGAGCTTCTGAAATGGAAAACCGATGGGGAGAGCCTGGCGGTTGAGAACGACAGCCCCTATGTCGTGCGCTTGTCTGAGCGGGTACAGCTGAACCCACTGGAAACCCCGGTTTCCCTGCCTCGCACTTACATCTTGCCGGGCGAAACCCTGACGGCCCCATTCAAGGAGCCTACGTCAGCCGTGACTTCGGTCACGATCCAGCCTGCGACAGTGTACGGGTTTGCGATTGGCAACTTCGATGCACCGGTCACACGTCAATGATGACGGTCATGCAGGTCGAGCCCTGTCTGTTCGTGCGCAACGGCGGTCGTCGATTCGTTTGCGGGCGGGGTGCTGGAGGACTTTGGTCGCGCAAGCTGATTTTATCCGCGGCGATCTGGTGTGGAACCGGCGGATATGTGCTCGCGCAGGGACTGGGCAAGGCCGGCGAGACACTGGCGCAATTCGACACCTCGATCCTCTCGTCCCGGGGGATCGACCCGGGTGTTTCGGACTATTTTCGTCACGCGCCGCGTTTTCATGAGGGTACGCGGGTGGTGAGTCTGCGGGTCAACGGCAATCAGCTCGGGTTGACCGAGGCGCGATTCGATCGTGAGGGCGAGTTGTGCTTCACCCAGGTTCTCTTGGATAAGGCCGGTTTGCGCGTGCCTGCCGCCACCGTCGACCAGGGAGAATGGAGCGAACCGGCATGCCATGATTTTCTGGCTCAATACCCCAATACCGTCGTGAGCCTGCGCCCCAATCGCGAGGAGGTCGCTTTGGTGGTGCCGAGCGAGGCGTTTCGCGAGCTGGGGTTGGACGAAGGGATGTTTTCCCGAGGCGGCCTGGCAGGCCTGCTCAACTACGATGTGCTGGGCCTGGAAAGCCAATCGCGTTCAGGCGGTGCAAGCCGTTATCTATCCGTTGCCACGGAAGCCGGCGTCAACCTGGGGGACTGGATCGTGCGCAGCCGGCAGCTTAATACCTCGATCAACGGGGTGCAGCGCAGCGAGCATTTGTACGCCTACGCCCAGCGCGACCTGTTGCCCTGGCAATCCACTTTCCAGCTCGGACAGCTCTCCAGCAACAGCCCGGTGTTTGGTGGTGTCCAGTTCTCCGGTCTGCAATTTTTCCCCGACGGCGTAAAGCGCAACGCCGGCGCGAGTGGCGCCGTGGTGGAAGGGCTGGCGCTGAGCCAGTCCCGCGTGGAGGTCCGTCAGTCCGGCGCGTTGATCTATACAACGCTGGTTCCGGAAGGGCCCTTCACGCTCAGCAATTTGCCGCTGCTCAACGGCACCAGCGATCTTGAAGTGAGCGTGATCGAGGAGAACGGCGCGGAGCAGCGTTTTGTCGTGCCGGCGGCGTCTTTCCGGGGCGCGGCGCCCGCTCAGTCGGGCTATTACGTTTCCCTCGGCCAGGTACGTGCGTCAGAAGGCAGTGAGGGCGACCAGCCGCTGCTGGCAATGGGGAGCGCAAGCTGGGGGCTCGGGCGCAGTTCGGCCCTGAGTACTGGCCTGGTGGGCGCGCAAACTTATCAGGCGGCGGGCCTTGGGCTCGATACCCGCCCCATGGAAAACCTGACGCTTGGCGCGCGCGGCAATGTCTCGCGCGACAAGGCCAGCGGTGAGTCCGGCGCGCGCAGCAGCCTTTCGCTGGGCACTTCACTGGCCGACAACCTTGACCTGACACTCAGCGCCACCCGGCAAACCCCAGGCTACCGCGAGGTCTCGCAGATCCACTACGTCGACAGGCATACCGACCGGGATGATTTTCTTGCGTCGCGCTTCAAGGACCAATACACGGCTGGACTCAGCTGGTTCGATCCGGCGCTGGGCGGTTTCTCGGTCGGTTACTCGCGATCATCGCAATTCGATGATCAGGCCTACGCGCGTTTACATGGCTCCTGGAGCAAATCGTTCAAGCACGCGAGTGTGAGTGCCTACATCGACTCGGCGGTCGGTGCGTCAGGCTCGTATGACGAAGGCGTGTCAGTTCGCCTGCAGGTCAGCGTACCGCTGGGCAAGGACCGGCGTGCCCGTTCCTCCATCAGGCACCAGGGAAGTCGCTCCACCATGACGGCGGCCTACAGTGAGCGTGTCAACGAATACCTCAACTATGAGGTCGGCGCCGAACAGGGGCTGAACCATCCGCAATCCCTGACGCGAGGCACTGTCAACGCTACGCCGCGCTATACCCAGGTCGGATTGACGGCCAGTCAGGATCGTTTCAGCACCAATTACAGCGGATATCTAAAAGGTGGCGTCGTGGCCCACGGACAAGGGATGACGTTTTCCCCTTACAGGGTCCAGGAAACGTTTGGTGTCGTTTCCCTGGCAGGTGTTCCTGGGGCCAGGATAAGCACACCGCAAGGCCCGGTGTGGACGGACGCCAAGGGCCGCGCGGTCATCGCCAGTTTGCCCGCCTACAACAACAGCCGGCTCGAAGTGGACACCCGGTCGCTGCCCAAGCGCGTGGATATCCAGAACGGCGCCAAGGTCCTGAGCGCCGGGCGCGGCTCATTCAATGCCGTCGACTTTTCGGTGGTCAACGTCCGCAGGCTGTTGCTGCATGCTCGCGACGAAGGCGGCCAGGCGCTTCCTCACGGTGTCTCGGTACTGGCCGACAATGACGACTTCCTTACCAGCGTGGCGGGCGAAGGCATGATTTTCATTGGCGATATCGGCGGGCAGCAGGCCCTGAAAGTAGCCTTGTCCGATTCCAGGACCTGCCAACTTCAATTCGAACTGACGGAAGACAATGATGAAGATCTCCCTTATGAAACCGCTTCGGCGGTATGCCGTGACCTTCAGTCAAATGAGGCACTGGCGACTGCCGAGGAGCCTGAGTTGCCTGAGTTGCTCGATGGCGATGCTGATGCTGGTGAGCCCAGTGAAAGCTGAGCAATGCAATGTGTCGCTGAGTCAGGATCGGGTCGATTATGGCCGCCTGCACCGGGGCGGACTGCAGGTCGAGCAGCCGGGCAAGGCTGAGCTGGCGCTGGGTAAGCGAACCTTGAACCTGAGCGTGGTCTGTCCCCAGCCCACCGCGATGGCTTTGCGTTTCGACGGCCCCGGCGCCGGCCCCGAGGCCTTCAGCCTGGGATTGCAAGGCAACTTCACGTTGAGCCTCAGGCAGCCCCGGCTGGACGGGCAGGCTGTCGAATTGTTCCAGGGGCGCGCGCGTTCCCTGGAACAGGCCAGTCGCTTGTTGCCCGGCCAGACATTGGTTGCCCGACAGGGCGGTGCGCCTATCCAGGGGCGGATGTTTTCCGCGCAAGTCGAGATTGAAACCTACTTGCCCGTAACGGCGACGCGGGTTCGCGAGGAAACGTTGATCGAGGGTCGTGGACGCTTCGAATTGGTATCCGCCCACTGACCGTCAAGCCGCCGGCTCCACGGTGCCGATGAAGTTCGCCAGTTCGGCTGTCTGCGGATTGGCGAACAACACCTTGGGATCGCCCACCTCATGCACCTTGCCCTGGTGCATGAACACCAGTTTGTCGCCGACTTCCCGGGCAAAACGCATTTCATGGGTGACCATGATCAGCGTCATGCCTTCCTTGGCCAGTTGCCGCACCACGCTGAGCACTTCGTTGACCAGCTCCGGGTCCAGGGCCGAGGTGATTTCGTCGCACAGCAGCACTTTTGGCGACATCGCCAGCGCCCGGGCAATCGCCACCCGTTGTTGCTGGCCACCGGACAAGCGGTCCGGGAAGGCATCGAATTTCTCGCCAAGCCCGACCCGTTCCAGCATCTGCCGCGCCAGCACGGCCGCCTTGGCCTTGGGCACTTTTTGCACAACCTGCGGCGCGAGCATGACGTTTTCGCCAACCGTCAGGTGCGGGAACAGGTTGAACTGCTGGAACACCATCCCGACTTTCTGCCGCAGGCTGCGCAGATCGGCGCGGGCCGCATCGAGGTATTCGCCGTCGACTTCGATCACACCATCGTTGATCGATTCCAGGCCGTTGAGGGTGCGCAGCAAGGTGGATTTGCCCGAGCCGCTGCGGCCGATGATCGCCACCACCTGGCCTTCCTCGACACTCAGGTCGATGCCTTTGAGCACGTGATGATCGCCGTAGTATTTATGCAGGGCGGTAATTCTAAGCAGAGGCATGCAGTCTCCTTTCCAGGTAGCGCGCACTGAGGGACAAGGGGTAGCAGAGCAGGAAATAGCCGAGGGCGACCAGGCCATAGACCATGAACGGCTCGAACGTGGCGTTGGCGAGCATGCCGCCGGTCTTGGTCAGTTCGGTAAAGCCAATGATCGAGGTCACGGCCGTGCCCTTGACCACTTGCACCGAAAAGCCCACGGTCGGCGCCACGGCGATGCGCAGGGCCTGGGGCAGGATCACGTAGCGCAACTGCTCCAGCGGGTTGAGGGCCAGGCTCGCCGAGGCTTCCCACTGGCCGTGGGAAATCGAGTCGACACAACCGCGCCATATCTCCGCCAGGTAGGCGCTGGTAAACAGCGTCAAGGCAATCGCCGCCGCCATCCAGGGGGAAATTTCCACCCCGGCCAGGGCCACGCCGAAGAACACCAGGAACAGTTGCATCAATAGCGGTGTGCCTTGGAACAGCTCGATGTAGGTACGGGCGATGTTGCGGGGCAGGGCGCTTTTGGAGATGCGCAGCACCATGATCAGCAAACCGATTACGCCGCCACCGATAAACGCCACCAGCGACAGCGCCAGGGTCCATTGCAGGCCGGTGAGCAGGTTGCGCACCACGTCCCAGAAAGTGAAATCGCTCATCGGCCGCTCCCGTTGCCGCTCTTGTACAGGCAACGGCGGCCCACCCAGTTGAGGAACTGGCGGATCAACAGCGCCATGCACAAGTAGATGAGCGTGGTCAGCGCATAGGTTTCGAACGCGCGGAAGTTGCGCGACTGGATGAAGTTGGCGGCAAAGCTCAACTCTTCGGTGGCGATCTGCGAACAGACCGCCGAGCCGAGCATCACGATGATGATCTGGCTGCTCAACGCCGGCCAGACCTTGCCCAGCGCCGGCAGCAGCACCACGTGGCGGAAGGCCTCGAAGCGGCTCATCGCCAGGGCCGCGGCGGCTTCCAGTTGCCCCCGCGGGATCGCCTGGATGCCGGCGCGGATGATCTCGGTGGAGTAGGCGCCAAGGTTGATCACCATCGCCAGTACCGCGGCCTGCCATTCGGAAATCTGCAGGCCCAGGGACGGCAAGCCGAAGAAGATGAAAAACAGCTGCACCAGGAACGGCGTGTTGCGGATCAACTCCACGTACACGCCGAAGATCTCCGCGAACGGGCGAATGTTCCACGCCCGCACCACGGCCCCGACGATGCCCAGGCTGACCCCGAGCAACGTGCCGATGGCCGTCAGTTCCAGGGTGAACAGCGCACCGCGCAACAGCAGCTCGGTGTTTTGCACCACCGGTAGAAAATCGAACTGATAAGCCATGCTCAGCCTCTCAAGCGACGGTCAGAGATCGGCCGGCAGCGGCTGCTTGAGCCAGGTCTGGGAGTTTTTCTCCAGGCTGCCATCGGTCTTGGCGGTGGCGAGGATCTGGTTGACCTTGTCCAACAGCGCCGGCTCGTTCTTGTTCACGCCCACGTACACCGGCGAGTCCTTGAGTTTCACCTTCAGCGCCGGAACACGCTTGGGGTTGCGTTCGCTGATGGCGACCATCACCACGTTGCCGCTGGCGATCAGGTCCACCTGGCCGGCCAGGTAGGCGGCGATGGTCGAGTTGTTGTCTTCGAAGCGCTTGATGGTGGTGCCTTCGGGGGCGACCTTGGTCAGCTCGATGTCTTCGATGGCGCCACGGGTGACGCTGATGGTCTTGCCCTTGAGGTCGTCCAGGGTGTTGATCGCGGCGTCAGGCGGGCCGAACACGGCCAGGTAGAACGGCGCGTAGGCACTGGAGAAGTCGATGACCTTTTCCCGCTCCGGGTTCTTGCCCAGGCTGGAAATCACCAGGTCGACCTTGCCGGTGGTCAGGAAGGGGATGCGGTTGGTGCTGTTGACCGGCGTCAGTTCAAGCTTGACCTTGAGCTGGTCGGCCAGCAGTTTTGCGGTGTCGATGTCCAGGCCGCGGGGTTTCATGTCCGGGCCTACCGAACCGAATGGCGGGAAGTCCTGGGGCACGGCGACCTTGAGGGTGCCACGCTTGACCACGTCTTCCAGGCCGTCGGCGTGGGCGGGCAGCTGACAGAGCATCAGGCTGGCAAACAGGGCTGTGAGCAGGGCGCTGCAACGCTGAATCATGGCGAATCTCCGCAATCGGTGATGTGATTTCTGCGTTCGGACAGAGCACAGGCCATGCCAAGGCGGCTTTTAATCGGCCAAAGCCACGGTTTTGCTGGTGGGGAGCGGTCTTACTGGTCTGAACAGTTGCGCCGCGTTTCGCACCGTTATCGGGCGTCGGCATTTGTCGTCGAACCCTGCTGGGGCACGACTTGCCGGGGGCGACGAATAGCTTTACAACTAGCCGCTCACTGGCCCGGTTCGTCTGAAAAATCATGAATTCCATCGCTCGCGCCGTTCCTGAAGTGGCCCTGCAAGCCATCCGCAAACTGATCGTCGATGAAGGCTTCGGCCCGGGCGATGCGCTGCCGTCGCAACGGGACCTGGCGCTGCAACTGGGCGTGAGCCGGGCGTCGCTGCGCGAAGCGCTGTCCTCCCTCAGTGCCCTGGGCATGATCAGCGTGCAGCCGGGCAAGGGGGTGTTCGTGCAGGCACCGGTAGAGGCTCCACGCAGCGAATCGGCGCCGGGCTGGCCGTTCGCGGCCCAGGCCTCGCCGGTGGATATCTTCCAATTGCGCTACGCCCTGGAGGGCTTCGCGGCGGGGTTGGCGGCGGTAACGCTGAGCGCCGACGAGCTCGACACGCTGCAAGACAATATCGAAGCCATGCGCCGGGAGTTGAAGGTCGGGGATTTCGACGCCGCCGCGCGACTGGATTTCGAATTTCATCGACGAATCCTGCTGGCCAGCGGTAATCAGGCGATGCTGAGCATCCTCACCGCCAGCGCCGATATCTTCCTGGAAAGCCAGAAACTACCGTTCATCCGGGCGGAGCGGGCGATGGAAACCTGGCAGGAGCATCGCAAGATCCTTCGCGCCTTGGCTCGCCGCGCTTCGGGGGCTGCGCAAAAAGCCATGCAGGAACATGTACGTAACGCCGCACTGCGTACCGGGATTTCCTTCGTGGCGCCTGTTGCCTCGTGACTTGGGCTATACCCAAATACATCTGTCGCCATAGCGAGACTCAATCAACTCAAGCTTCCTGAACCTTGGAAGGGCAGCTATGATGGGCCACGTTTTTTTGCTGATTACCCGGAGACTTCCATGAGCAACGAGCTTATCAAACACGTTAGCGACGCTAGCTTCGAGGCTGACGTACTCAAGGCCGAAGGCCTGGTACTGGTCGACTATTGGGCTGAGTGGTGCGGTCCCTGCAAAATGATCGCCCCGGTCCTGGACGATATTGCTACCACCTACGCAGGTAAGCTGACCATCGCCAAGCTGAACATCGACGAAAACCAGGAGACTCCGGCCAAGCACGGCGTACGTGGTATCCCGACCCTGATGCTGTTCAAGAACGGCAACGTCGAAGCTACCAAGGTTGGCGCGCTGTCGAAGTCGCAACTGGCTGCTTTCATCGACGCCAACATCTAAGCGTCGAATGCCATTGAAAAAGCCCCGCAAATCGCGGGGCTTTTTCGTTATTCAGGGCTAGACGCTCGCAAACCCAGGTGTTACATTCGGCCCCGCACTGGTTTCTCCAGTGCCCCCTGCAAGCCGTCGCCGACGCTCTCCTTTCGAATAAGTACGCGATCCTGTCGCCTTCTCCGCGGCGCGGCCTCATTAAGCCAAAAGCTTAATTTCCCCCCTCCATAAATGATTACGTCATTCCTATATGAATCTGACTGAACTCAAGCAAAAGCCGATTACCGAACTGCTCGAATTGGCCGAACAGATGGGCATAGAAAATATGGCCCGTTCGCGCAAGCAGGACGTGATTTTCTCCCTGCTCAAGAAGCACGCGAAAAGCGGCGAGGAAATCTCCGGTGATGGCGTGCTGGAGATTCTCCAGGACGGCTTCGGCTTCCTTCGCTCCGCAGACGCTTCCTATCTTGCCGGCCCAGACGATATCTACGTCTCGCCGAGCCAGATCCGTCGCTTCAACTTGCGCACCGGTGACACCATCGTTGGCAAGATCCGCCCTCCGAAGGAAGGCGAGCGTTACTTCGCACTGCTGAAGGTCGACACGATCAACTTCGATCGTCCGGAAAACGCGAAGAACAAGATTCTCTTCGAGAACCTGACGCCGCTGTTCCCGACCGTACGCATGAAGATGGAAGCCGGCAACGGTTCCACCGAAGACCTCACCGGTCGTGTCATCGACCTGTGCGCACCCATCGGCAAAGGCCAGCGTGGCCTGATCGTGGCACCGCCGAAAGCGGGCAAGACGATCATGCTGCAGAACATCGCGGCCAACATCGCCCGTAACAACCCTGAAGTTCACCTGATCGTGTTGCTGATCGACGAGCGTCCGGAAGAAGTGACCGAAATGCAGCGCACCGTGCGCGGCGAAGTGGTCGCCTCGACGTTCGACGAGCCGCCGACCCGCCACGTGCAGGTTGCCGAAATGGTGATCGAGAAGGCCAAGCGCCTGGTCGAGCACAAGAAGGACGTGGTGATCCTGCTGGACTCCATCACCCGTCTGGCCCGTGCCTACAACACCGTGATCCCGAGCTCCGGCAAGGTGCTGACCGGTGGTGTCGATGCCCACGCGCTGGAAAAACCGAAGCGTTTCTTCGGTGCCGCACGGAACATCGAGGAAGGCGGTTCGCTGACCATCATCGCCACCGCGCTGGTTGAAACCGGTTCGAAGATGGACGAAGTGATCTACGAGGAATTCAAGGGCACCGGCAACATGGAGCTGCCTCTGGATCGTCGTATCGCCGAGAAGCGTGTGTTCCCGGCCATCAACATCAACCGCTCCGGCACGCGCCGCGAAGAGTTGCTGACCGCCGACGACGAGTTGCAGCGCATGTGGATCCTGCGCAAGTTGCTGCATCCGATGGATGAAGTCGCTGCCATCGAGTTCCTGGTCGACAAGCTGAAGGCGACCAAGACCAACGATGAGTTCTTCCTGTCGATGAAACGCAAGTAAATCGCCAAGACAGGCCAGCAAGAGCCGGGGAAACCCGGCTTTTTGCTATCTGTGCATTCACTATTCTGGACGGGCGGCGTTAAACTCGGGCCCCCGAACGCCACGGCCACCATGAGGCTTTTGCATGCAGTATCGCGACTTGCGCGACTTTATCAGCGGGCTGGAACAGCGCGGCGAACTCAAGCGCATCCAGGTGCCGGTGTCCCCCGTCCTGGAAATGACCGAGGTCTGCGACCGCACCCTGCGCGCAAAAGGCCCGGCGCTGTTGTTCGAAAACCCGACGGGTTATGACATTCCGGTGCTGGGCAACCTGTTCGGCACGCCGGAACGCGTGGCCCTGGGCATGGGCGCCGAAGCGGTCAGCGAACTGCGCGAAATCGGCAAGCTGCTGGCGTTCCTCAAGGAACCCGAGCCGCCGAAAGGCCTGAAGGATGCTTGGTCCAAGCTGCCGATTTTCCGCAAGATCATTGCCATGGCGCCGAAAGTCGTCAAGGACGCGATCTGCCAGGAAGTGGTGATCGAAGGCGACGATGTCGACCTGGCCATGCTCCCGGTGCAGACCTGCTGGCCGGGCGACGTGGGGCCGCTGATCACCTGGGGCCTGACCGTCACCAAGGGCCCGAACAAGGATCGCCAGAACCTGGGCATCTATCGTCAGCAAGTGATTGGCCGCAACAAGGTCATCATGCGCTGGCTGAGCCATCGCGGCGGTGCCCTGGACTACCGTGAGTGGTGTGAAAAACACCCCGGCCAGCCATTCCCAGTGTCGGTGGCCCTGGGCGCGGACCCGGCGACCATCCTCGGCGCCGTCACGCCCGTGCCCGACAGCCTTTCCGAATATGCATTCGCCGGCCTGTTGCGGGGCAACCGCACCGAGCTGGTGAAATGCCGCGGCAACGACCTGCAAGTGCCGGCCACCGCCGAGATCATCCTTGAAGGGGTGATCCATCCTGGCGAAATGGCCGATGAAGGTCCGTATGGCGACCACACCGGCTACTACAACGAAGTCGACAGCTTCCCGGTGTTCACCGTCGAGCGCATCACCCATCGGATCAAGCCGATTTACCACAGCACCTATACCGGCCGTCCGCCCGATGAGCCGGCTATTCTCGGCGTGGCGCTCAATGAAGTGTTCGTGCCGATCCTGCAGAAGCAGTTTCCGGAAATCACCGATTTCTATTTGCCGCCGGAAGGCTGTTCGTATCGCATGGCCGTGGTGACCATGAAGAAGTCGTATCCGGGGCATGCCAAGCGGGTGATGCTCGGTGTCTGGTCGTTTTTGCGACAGTTCATGTACACCAAGTTCGTTATCGTCACCGACGACGATATCAACGCACGGGACTGGAACGATGTGATCTGGGCCATCACCACGCGCATGGACCCCAAGCGCGACACGGTGATGATCGAGAATACGCCGATCGATTACCTCGACTTCGCCTCGCCGGTGTCTGGCCTGGGGTCGAAGATGGGGCTCGATGCCACGCATAAATGGCCCGGTGAAACCACCCGTGAGTGGGGCCGGGTTATCGTCAAGGATGAAGCCGTTACCCAACGGATCGATGCCATCTGGAATCAGTTAGGAATAGATTGATGCGTGTAACCTTGCAGCCTTCCGGGGCGGTGCTGGAGATCCGGCCCGCCGAGCGGATTCTCGATGGCGCGCGGCGCCTGGGCTATGAATGCCCGCAAAGCTGCCGCAACGGCAACTGCCACGTCTGTGGCGCGTTGTTGGTGGAGGGCCGTGTGGAACAGGCGGGCGAGGTGCGCGATCACGGTGAGATCTTCACCTGCATCGCCGAGCCGCTGGAGGACTGCGTGGTGTTATGGGATGGCGTGCTGTCGCCGGGTGAGCTGCCGGTACGCAACCTGGCGTGCCAGGTGGTCGAGTGCGCCGACGTGGGGGGCGATGTCTGGCGAGTGCGCCTGCGTGCGCCGGCCGGCAAGCCGCCACGCTATCACGCCGGGCAGTACCTGATGATCGAACGGGAGAACGGCGAAAAATCGGCCTTCTCCCTGGCCTCGGCGCCGCATTCCGGACGTGAGCTGCAATTGCATGTTTTGGTGCGCGAAAGCAGTGCACAGGCGCTGCTGGAACAACTGCGACGCAACCCCAGCGTGCGTATCGAAATGCCTTTTGGCGACACGCATTTGTCCGAACTGCCCGATGGCCCGTTGGTACTGATCGCCGCCGGAACCGGCATGGCGCAGATGCACAGCCTGATCGAGCATTGCCGGGCGGCGGGGTTCAAGCACCCGGTGCACCTGTATTGGGGCGTGCGGCGGCCGGAAGATTTCTATGAAATCGAGCATTGGGATGAATGGAAAAAGCTGCCGAACCTGTTCCTGCACAAAGTCGTCAGCGATTTGTGCAGCTGGGAAGGGCGCTGCGGCATGCTCCACGAAGCCGTGTGCGAGGACATCAGCGATCTTTCCGGCGTGCACGTCTACGCCAGCGGCTCGCCGGCCATGATCTACGCCACGCTCGATGCGCTGGTGGAAGCCGGCATGGACGCCCATCAAATGCGCGCCGACGTGTTTGCGTATGCGCCGCGGGCTTGAGCCACTCTTGAAATTTGCTTGAGGTCTGCTTTTTTGTCGCAAGGGGTTGTGCTTTGTGGGAGCAAAGCTTGCTCGCGAAACAGGCACCTCGATCTTTGAAAGATCGCATCGCTTTCATCGCGGGCAAGCCTTGCTCCCACGGGGTTATAGGCCTGACGATATATCGATTCGATATTTAGCGCGCGCACTGGATGTCGTTAAGGTATATGCCAACATCATAGGCAGGAGTGGCATCCAACTTGCCTTGATCTCTATGTGCGCCAGCATCATGACGGCGCGCGACCTAACTCTTTGACCCGCGAGGAGCCAACCGCTACCGGCCATGACCGCTATCGAATCCGCCATTGCCTGTGCCTTGTACCCGCCAAGGCTCGACCTGGGTCCGCAACTGACCCGTGAGCAATTGCTCGCCTCGATGCAATTGACCATGAGCCTTCACCAGGGCGGTCCGGTCTGGCTGTTTGCGTACGGTTCATTGATCTGGCGGCCCGAATGCACGGCGGTGGAGCGGATGCGCGGCCGGGTCCATGGTTATCATCGCGGTTTGTACCTGTGGTCCCACGAACACCGCGGTACACCGGAGTTGCCGGGGCTGGTGTTCGGGCTGGATCGCGGCGGTTCGTGCAGCGGTTTCGCCTACCGGTTGCCGGAGGAGAATCTCGAGGACTCGCTGTTTGCCCTGTGGCAGCGCGAGATGCCGGTCCCGTCCTATCGCCCACACTGGCTCAGTTGCCGTCTCGAGGATGGCAGCCGGGTGCAAGCCTTGGGGTTTGTCCTGGAGCGACACCTGCCCAGCTATGCCGGCAACCTGCCGGACCATGTGCTGAGCCAGGTGTTCGAAAGCGCCTGTGGGCGTTACGGCACCACTCGCGATTACGTCGAGCAGACCATCCACGCCCTGCGCAGCCACGCCATGCCAGACCGGAATCTGGAGGCGCGGCTCAAGCGCTGCAAATCAGCGCTGGATCAGGCGATCGCTTCGCGGCTCTGACTGGCGATCTGCTTGTGCCACAGGGTTGGCGCAAGGAAGGCCATCGCCAGCAGGCAGGCACCGATCAACAGCACAAAACCACCGTCCCAGCCAAAATGGTCCACGGTGTAGCCCATGGCGGCACTGGCCGCGACCGAACCACCCAGGTAACCGAACAAACCGGTGAAGCCTGCGGCGGTACCCGCGGCCTTCTTCGGTGCCAGTTCCAGTGCCTGCAAACCGATCAGCATCACCGGGCCGTAGATCAGGAAGCCGATGGAAACCAGGGCGATCATGTCGACGGTCGGGTTGCCGGCCGGGTTCAGCCAGTACACCAGCGTCGCCACGGTCACCAGGGCCATGAACACCATGCCGGTCAGGCCACGGTTGCCGCGGAAGATCTTGTCCGACATCCAGCCACACAGCAGCGTGCCGGGAATGCCCGCCCACTCGTAGAAGAAATAGGCCCAGGAACTCTTGTCCACCGTGAAGCCCTTGGCTTCCTTGAGGTAGGTCGGCGCCCAGTCCAGCACGCCGTAGCGCAGCAGGTAGACAAACACGTTGGCCATGGCGATGTACCAGAGCATTTTGTTGCGCAGCACGTATTTGACGAAGATTTCCTTGGCGCTGAATTCGTTCTCGTGACTGTCGTCGTAGCCTTCCGGGTAGTCGTTCTTGTATTTCTCGATCGGCGGCAGGCCCACCGATTGTGGGGTGTCGCGCATGGTCACGAAGGCAAACACCGCAACGACGAGTGCGACAGCAGCGGGCACATAGAATGCCGCGTGCCAATCATTGAACCAGCCCATCCCCAATAGGAACAACGGGCCGATCAGGCCGCCGCCGACGTTGTGCGCCACGTTCCACACCGACACCACGCCGCCGCGTTCTTTCTGCGACCACCAATGCACCATGGTCCGTCCGCTGGGCGGCCAGCCCATGCCTTGGGCCCAGCCGTTGATGAACAGCAGGATGAACATCATGGTCACGCTGGACGTTGCCCAAGGCGCGAAACCGAACACGAACATCACCCCCGCCGAGACCAGCAAGCCGAAGGGCAGGAAGTAACGTGGGTTGGAACGGTCGGACACCAGGCCCATCAGGAACTTCGACAGCCCATAGGCGATGGCGATGGCCGACATGGCCAGGCCCAACTGACCACGGGTGTAACCCTCGTCGATCAGGTATGGCATGGCCAGGGAGAAGTTCTTGCGCAGCAGGTAATAGCCGGCGTAGCCAATGAAGATCCCGGCGAAGATCTGCCAACGAAGGCGTCGGTAGGTGCTGTCTATTTTTTCTTCAGGCAGGGTTGCCTGGTGTACAGCAGGTCGAAAGAAAGCAAACATTCAAGTGCTCCTGGTTCTTGTTATGGCGGCGGATGCGAATGTTACAGTTTCGTTACCGAAAATAGCATTGGTTCTTATCGCTTAAAAAGCGAAATTTTTCTGATTGAATGTTCTTAAACGAACATGTCGCTCAGGCATCGGCGAACGCCGTTGTAGGAAATGTCGCCACAGGCTTTTTTCATGCGGCGCATCGGTGGCTGCGGGGCAGGACAGTGGGAAACGTCCTTCACCCAAATGGGAAGTCTCGCTATTCAGCCCCAAGGCCGCGGCCTCTACTCTTTATATCTTTGCCAGGTCTGGCATTCAGGTGAGGGGTAAGGGCATGAGGTGGTGTGTGGTGATGCTGTTGCTGTGCTTGTCCGGTACGAGCGGGGCAGCGGATGTGTTGTTGGTGCCCGAACACAATCCCAAGCCGGATTACCCGACGACTCTGGTCGGGAAGGGCATCGCGGGTGTGGCCCGGGTCGGCTTCACGGTGCATGCCGATGGTCGTGTCGATGAGATCGCGATTCTGCACAGCGATCATCCGGATTTCGCCGAGGCCGCACGGGAGGCCGTGAGCCAATGGCGCTTCAAGCCATGGACGGTGGATCACGAACACCCAGCGCAGACGCACGTTATAGTGCCCTTCGAGTTCCGCCTGGATGGCTTACCACTGGATGCCAATAAATGGATCAAGACTTGGAAGTGCTCGGACATCAACGCACACGCCAAGGGCCAGCTATGGGTGCAGGACTTGCTCCCGTTCCACTACACACGCCTCTATTTATCCAATGTATTTCTCGTCAAACAGCTACCGGAAACCGAGCGCCTGGCCTTGATCGCCCGGTTCAACAGGCTCCTGCCCTCGATCGTGCAGCGTTGCGGGAGTTTTCCGGCGGCACGGTATGTGCGGATGCTGCCGGAGGAGATTCGTGAGTTGCTTTAGTGCGGGTCAATAGCGGTCCGGCGGTTGGAGGCCTGACCGCTTTGACGCATTCAGCGCACCTGCACAACCACCTTCCCCACCGCCTTGCGCTGCCCCAGGTCATTGATCGCCTGGGCAGCGTTGCTCAGCGGATAGACCTGGGACACCAGCGGCTTGAGCTTGCCCTCGGCAAACCAGCCGAACAATTGCTGGAAGTTGGCGGCGTTGTCCTGGGGCTGGCGTTGGGCGAAGGAGCCCCAGAACACGCCCACCACGGCGGCGCCTTTGAGCAGGGCCAGGTTCACCGGCAGTTCGGGGATGCGTCCGCTGGCAAAGCCCACCACCAGCAACCGGCCGTTCCAGGCGATGGCGCGGATGGCCTGGTCGAACAGGTCGCCACCCACCGGATCGTAGATCACATCGGCACCCTGGCCGTCGGTGAGGCGCTTGATTTCATCCTTCAGGCTGGTTTCGTTGTAGTTGATCAATTCGTCGGCGCCGGCCGCCTTCGCCACGGCGAGTTTCTCCGCGCTGCTGGCAGCGGCGATCACCCGGGCGCCCATGGCTTTGCCGATCTCCACTGCCGCCAGGCCGACACCACCGGATGCGCCGAGCACCAGCAGGGTTTCGCCGGGTTGCAGGTTCGCCCGTTGCTTGAGGGCATGCATCGAGGTGCCGTACGTCATGCTGAAGGCGGCGGCGGTGTTGAAGTCCATGGACGCAGGGATCGGCAACACGTTGTAGCCAGGTACCGCCACCTGCTCGGCAAAGCTACCCCAGCCGGTCAACGCCATCACCCGGTCGCCGACTTTCAAATGACTGATTTTCTCACCCACCTGTCTGACGACGCCCGCCGCTTCGCCGCCGGGGGAGAACGGGAAGGGTGGCTTGAATTGGTATTTGCCCTCGATGATCAGCGTGTCAGGGAAATTCACCCCGGCGGCATGCACGTCCAGCAGCACTTCGTTCTTCTTGGCGACGGGGCTGGCGACGTCTTCCAGCACCAGCGATTCGGCGGGGCCGAATTCTTTGCACAGCACGGCTTTCATCAGGGCTATTCCTTTGGGAGTGATGGCCGATAAGTGTAGGTGTGAGAGACAACGGGTCAACGAGCATGCCCCGCCCTGATAGCCGGCCATAAGCTTGTGCTTGAACGGCGGGTCGGTATGCTGGGCCGCAAACCGGATGAGGAAATCAATTGTGAAAGCGTGGATCATGTTGATGCTGGCCCTGTCGTTGCCTGTGGCAGCGATGGCCGAAGAGGGCAAGGAAGCGAAGGAAGGCGAGGCGCCGAAGGTCAGCTACATCACCCTCAGCCCACCCTTTGTCGGCAACTATGGGCTCGACGGTACGGCGAAACTGAAGGTCTACAAGGCCGACGTGGCCCTGCGCGTGACCGGTGACGCCGCCGCTGCGGCGGTCAAGGCCAACGAGCCACTGATTCGCAACCAGTTGGTGGCGCTGTTCGCCCAGCAGACCACCGAGGCCATGAATAACCTGGAAGCCAAGGAAAAGCTGCGCCAGGAAGCGTTGAAGCAGACCCAGCAGGTGATGAACGACGAAACCGGCAAGCCGATGGTCGATGACCTGTTGTTCAACAACCTGATCATTCAGTAAACCGGCTCGATCGCAGCCTTTGGCAGTGCCCGGATCTCCTGGCGCTGCCCAAGGCTGCTTTTTTTCGTCAAGACGCCAGGCTTTTCCGAAACCGGGCCAGGGCGATTGCAAAGAACAATAGCCCGATGGCCGCCAGCGCCAGCAGGTCCGGCCAGATCACGCCAGTGCCGGCATCTCGGAACAGAATCGCCGCGCTGAGGCTGACGAAATGCGTCGAGGGCGAGCCCTGCATCACCCATTGCAACCATTGCGGCATGCTGTCCAGCGGTGTACTGCCGCCTGACAACAGCAGCATCGGGATGATGACCGGGATCGCCAGCAAACCGAATTGCGGCGTCGAACGGGCCAGGGTGGCGAGGAAGATGCCCAGTGAGGTGCTGGCGAACAGGTAGAGTGCGGTCACCAGCAGGAAGAGCACCATGGAGCCGGCGAGTGGAACCCCCAGGGCGAACTTGACGATGATTTCCAGCGACACCCAGGTGCACAGCACCACCACCAGCAGGTTGCTCCAGATTTTCGCCAGCATGATTTCCAATGCCGTCAGCGGCAGCACCAGCAAGTGGTCGAGGGTGCCGTGTTCGCGCTCGCGCAGCAGCGCGGTCCCCGTCAGGATGATCGCCAGGATCGTGATGTTGTTGACGATCTGGATCACCGCCAGGAACCAGCCACCTTCCAGGTTGGTATTGAACAGCGAACGCGTGGTCAGCCTCACGGGTGTTGCTTCGCTCGTTTGTGCCTGGCCGGCGTAGGTCGTCAGTTCCTGCTGGAAAATCCGTCCGATGTAGCCGGCGCCCATGAACGCCTGGCTCATGGCCGTGGCGTCGACGTTGAGTTGCAGCGTTGGTTCGCGTCCGGCGAGCAGGTCGGCCTGGAAGTTGGCGGGCACGTTAATGACAAAAGTGTAGCGGCCACTGTCCATGACCTTGTCCAGTTCGGCATAGGGCAAGGCCGCCGGGTGCTGGAACTCCGGCGGTTGCAGGACCTGGGCCAATTGGCGCGAAAGATGGCTCTGGTCTTCGTCCACCATTGCGACACTGGCGTTGTGGACGCCGATCACCGAGCCGGCGGCCGGCATGTAGATCGCCACCGTGAAGGCGTAGCCCAAAAACAGCAGCAGGACGGAGTCGTAGCGCAGGCTGGTCAGCTCCTTGAGCCCCAGACGCCAGATATGTGAAAGCGTGTGCATCAGGCCTCCTGCTTTTTCAGCATGATCAGGCTGAGCCCGGTGAAGCCCAGGAAAAACCCGCCCAGCGCCAGGCATTGCGGCCATAGCTGGCGCAGATCCAGGGCCTTGGTGAAGGTGCCGACGGCGATATCCAGGAAGTAACCGGCGGGAAACAACTGGCCCATCACCGAGGCGGCCCCTTCGAGGGACGAACGCGGCACGATCAGCCCTGAAAACTGGATGGTCGGCAGGCTGGTGATGATCATGGTGCCGAGGATCGCCGCGATCTGGGTGCGGGTGAACGCCGAGATCAGCATTCCCATGCTGGTGGTTGCCAGCACATAGAGCAGGCCGCCCACCGCCAGCGTCAGGCCGCTGCCTTTGAACGGCACACCGAACAGCCAGCGGTTCATCGCTGTCAGCAGGGCGAGGTTGATCAGGCTGACCGCCAGGTAGGGCACTTGTTTGCCGAGCAGGAACTCCAGGCGGGTCAGCGGCGTGGCGTAGAAATTGGTGATCGAGCCCAGTTCCTTCTCCCGCACGATGCCCAGCGCCGTCAACATGGCCGGGATGAACGCCAGGATCAGCGCCATGACCCCGGGGCCAATGGCGTTGACGCTGACCACGTCCTGGTTATAACGAAAGCGTGTCTCCAGTGTCGCGCCGGGTTGCCGGGTCGGCGCGCGGTTGCTGAATTCAGTCAATTGCTCAAGGTTGGCCTGGTGCACGGCCTGGACGTAGTTGCGACTGGTCTCGGCTCGAAACGGTATGCCGCCGTCCAGCCAGGCGCCCACCGTCGGCTGGCGGCCGGCGTAAAGGTCACGACCGAAACCGGGAGGGATTTCCAGGGCCAGTTTGATCTCCGAGCGCTGCAAGCGTCGGTGCAGCTCCTTTGCGTCGCGGATGATCGGCTGCTCTTCGAAGTAGCGTGAGCCGCGGAACGCTTCCAGGTAGGCACGGCTTTGCGGGCTCTGATCCTGGTCATACACGGCGAAGGCCAGTTTCTCCACATCGAGGGAAATACCGAAGCCGAACACCACCATCATGAACAACGCCCCCAGCAGGGCGAACGCCATCCGCACTTTGTCGCGCAGCAGCTCCTTGCCCTCCCGGCTGGCAACGGCCCACAGGCGACCGAGGCTCAGGCCGCGCCGGTCCCGGGGGGCGTCGGCACTGTCGAGGGTCACGGGGGCGGCGTCTTGCTGCGTCTCGCCCTGGGCTTTTTCCAGGCAGGTGACGAACGCGGCTTCCAGCGTCTGGCCGTTGAACTGCGCCTGCAAGGCTGCCGGCGTGTCACAAGCCAGGACCTTGCCGGCGTGCATCAGCGAAATGCGATCGCAGCGCTGGGCCTCGTTCATGAAATGCGTGGAAAGGAAAATCGTCACGCCCTGTTCGCGAGACAACTCGATCAGCAGCCGCCAGAAATCATCCCGCGCAGCCGGGTCGACACCCGAGGTCGGCTCATCGAGGATCAGCACTTCCGGGCGATGCAGCACCGCCACCGCCAAGGACAAACGCTGGCGCAGGCCCAGTGGCAGCGCGCCGGAAGGCTGCTCCGCCAGTGCCTGGAGATTGAAGCGCTGGATCAGTTCGTCGATGCGCTGGCGACTGTCCGTCGTGGGCAGGTCGAAGAGCTTGGCGTGCAGTTCCAGGTTCTGGCGCACGCTCAGTTCGCCGTACAGCGAGAAACTCTGGGACATGAAACCCACCCGCTTGCGGGTGGCGAGGTCCTTGGCGTTGACCGGGTTGCCCAGCAGCCGGGCACTGCCTTCGCTGGCGGGGATCAGCCCGGTCAGCACCTTCATGGTGGTGGTCTTGCCGCAACCGTTGGAACCCAGGAAGCCAAAGATCTCACCGCGACCAATCGCGAAGCTGACGTTGTCGACGGCGGTGAAATCGCCGAAGCGCAAGGTGAGGTCGTGGGCTTCGATGGCGATGTCGGCAGTGCCGGCGCTCCTGGGGGGAATCACCAGCGGTTCGGCATCGCGGCCGCTGTCGCCCTGGAAGTGGGTGAAGGCCGAGTCGAGCTTGCCGTCCGGGGTGACCTTGGCCAGCTCCGCACTCAAGCCCTTGGCGATCAGGCGACCGTTGTCGAGCATCAGGCAATGCTCGAATTGTTCGGCCTCTTCCATGTACGCGGTGGCGACCAGCAGGGTCAGTTGCGGGCGTTGTCGGCGCACGTCTTCTATCAGTTCCCAGAAGCGTCGCCGGGACAGCGGGTCTACGCCGGTGGTGGGTTCGTCGAGAATCAGCAGGTCCGGTTCATGGATCAGCGCGCAACACAGGCCGAGCTTCTGTTTCATGCCGCCGGACAGTTTGCCCGCCGGACGATCGGCAAAACGCTGCAGATCGGTGGCCAGCAGCAAGGTGCCCATGCGTTGTTCGCAGTCTGTCCGCGATAACCCGAACAGCGTGCCGAAGAAGCGGATGTTCTCGCGTATCGACAGGTCCGGGTAAAGGTTGCCCCCCAGCCCTTGGGGCATGAAGGCAATGCGTCGGTAGAGGGTATTGCGATGGCGTCGGTCGTCGATCGAGGCGCCGAGCACGTCCAGTTGGCCGTGCTGGAGTTTTTTCACCCCGGCAATCAGCCCCAACAGGCTCGATTTGCCGGCGCTGTCCGGGCCGATCAGGCCGCAGCGAGTGCCGACGGGCAGGCTGAAGGCGATATCGCTCAACGCTACCTGCTGGCCGTAGCGATGCTCGATGCCCGAAGCGTGCAATGCCTCGCCGAGGGCGCTGCTCATTGCAGGTTGGCCGGCCAATCGATGGGGGCGGTGCGCACATAGCCGGCGCCGGGCATGCCGGGTTTGGCCTGGGGCACTTCGCCGGGTTGGGTCAGGTGTACCTTGACGCGGAACACCAGTTTCTGGCGCTCATCACGGGTCTCGACTTCTTTCGGGGTGAACTGGGATTTGGCCGCGACGAAGCTGACCTTGGCCGGCAGCGGTCGCTCGGGCAGGGCGTCGAGCAGCAGGCGCGCTTGATCGCCCACCGCGAGTTTCCCGGCCACCGAGGCCGGCAGGTAGAGATTCATGTATTGGTCGTTCGGATCGATCATCAGCAACACCCGGCCGCCGGCGCCCAGTACTTCACCCGGCTCGGCCAGGCGCAACTGGATCACGCCGTCGAGGGGTGCCCGCAACGTGCTGTCATCTATTTCACTGGTGAGCTGCGCCACTTGGGCCAGGGTCGCGCCGATGGCCGCATTCGCTGCCGATACCTGGGCCCGGGCGGCGTTGACCGCGGCGTTGGCGGTGTCGACGCGGGCTTGTTGCTGGTCGATGACCTGGCCGCTGGCGTAACCGCGCTTGAACAGTTCCTGGGTCCGCTTGAGCTCCTGATGGGCGAGCAATTGTTCGCTCTGGCGCAACTGCACGTTGGCTTCGGTGGCCGCGAGGTTCTGCCGGGCACGCACGACTTCGGCTTCGGCCTGGTTGCGCTGGGCCTCCAGGGTGCGGGTGTCCATGCGCGCCAGCACTTGGCCCTTGATGACGTTGTCGCCTTCGTCGACATGAACTTCGGCCAGGCGCCCGGGCGTCTTGCTGGCGATCTGGACCTCGGTGGCCTCAAGGCGGCCGTTGCCCATGCTCAAGCCTTCCGGCAGGCGATCGTGGCGTGACTTCCAGTAGCCGAAACCGCCGGCGGCCAGCAACACGGCCATCAAGGCAAAGGCAAAAAAACGCGAGGTACGATGGTTCGTCGACATGTCCGGCATCCTGCGGCTATAGCATCGAAGTCTGCGCGATCAATGGCCGATCCAGCTTGATATCCATCAACTCATTGGCGATCAGCGCAGGGCAATCACCGCGGCCCATTGTTCGGCCGTGACGGGCATCACCGACAGTCGCGAGCCTTTTTGCACCAGTGGCATTTCAGCCAGGGCGGTCTGTTGCTTGAGGTAGTCGAGCTTCAGCACATGGGGAAACGTTTCGACATGGGCCACGTCGATCGCGCTCCAGGGGTTTTTGTCCGGGCCGGCCTTGGGGTCGAAGTAATGACTGTCGGGTTCCAGCGCTGTCGGGTCGGGGTAGGCTGCGCGGACAATCCGGCCGATCCCGGCAATGCCTGGCTCGGGGCAACTGGAGTGGTAGAAAAAGAACGCATCGCCCTCCGCCATGGCCCGCAGGAAATTGCGCGCCTGGTAGTTGCGAACCCCGTCCCAGCGTGCCTGGCCGAGCGTTTCCAAACCTTGGATGGATAATTCGTCGGGCTCGGATTTCATCAGCCAATAGGCCATGATTGCTACTCCTTGGCGGTGTTGAAAAAAATAGTTCAGCGATTTTATGACAAACCGACAGTCGGTTGACGCCAGAGTTTGCGTGTCGGGGCCGGTTGCCGCAAAATGCCGGCCTTCCAAGCTTGACGCTGCTGCACGGCCAATAAGAAAACCGCTGCTGTCATCGTGTGTGATGTGCCTTGAGGGGGGCAATCGATGAAACGCAAACCGGATTTGTTGTGGATCTTGGTCATTCTGTTCGGTCTGGGTGTCGTGACCACGGGTTACGCCCAAAGCCTGTGGGCCAACAAGGCCGATGCGCCGGTGGAAATCACCCAGCCCGCGCCATCGCTCAAACGCTGAACCCGCTTTCCTGGCGCCGCTGACTACCGCGGCGTCTATCCTGCGATATACCAATGCCTGTCGCTGATCGTTCCCTGCAGCGGCACGTCCCAGCTTGCCTGCGCCAATCGTTCGACTTTCTGGCATTCATGGGCCAGCCCCAATAGCGTCGGCTTGCGCCACTGCTTGCGTCGCGCCAGATACGCCAGGCTGCGGTCATAAAAGCCGCCGCCCATGCCCAGCCGCCCGCCCGCATCGTCAAACCCCACCAATGGCAACAACACCAGGTCCAGCGTCCAGACCTTGCGTTGCCGGGCGATGTTCTTGCGTGGCTCGGGGATGCGAAACCGATTGGGCTGCATTTTTTCGCCGGGGTGGATGCGCTGGAACACCATCTTGGTCTGCGGCCACGGGCTGAGCACCGGCAGGTAAGTGGCCTTGCCCCGGCGTTGGGCTGCGCGCAGCAGCAGGCGTGGGTCGATCTCGCCGTCGTTGGGCAGGTACAGGGCGATGTGCTTCGCGCGGCGAAACAGCGGATGCTGGGCCAGTTGTTTGTACAGTCCGCGGGCGGCTTGCCGTTGCTGGGCGGGCGTCAGGGCACGACGGGCCTGGCGCAGCAGGCGTCGAAGTTGCGGGCGGGGCAGCAGCGCAGGTTCGGTCATATCAGTGCTTCACGCAGTGGCGATGCCACAGCGTAACCGCAAAACAGGCTGCTCAGAAATGCCGGCGCCGGAAACGACAATGCCAGTCCACATGGACTGGCATTGTCTGGAATCAGGCTCCCCGGATGAACCGCTGTCGGCTTAGCCCTTGAACCCGAAAGTTCAAGGTGGAAGTTGCAGGGGGCGTTAAGGCTTTCCGTCAAGCGGACATGCACACCGGCCCCAACGTGCAACCCCCGTGGTTGTGCGTATCGGCTCAGGGACATCACCAACTGGCAAGCACCCCAGGGAGTGATGCGAGTATACCCCAGGCAGTCTCGCGAATCAGCCTTTGCTGACGTCTGGATCGGTGGCGAGCACCAGATCCACCCGATCGAGCAGGTCGCGCACCTGTTCACGGGTCGAGCCGCTGACCTGCAGGTCAGGCGTATCCTGGCGATGCAACAGGTCGTGGGTGATGTTCAAGGCGGCCATCACCGCGATGCGGTCGGCACCGATGACTTTGCCGCTGCTGCGGATCTCGCGCATCTTGCCGTCCAGGTAACGGGCGGCGCTCACCAGGTTGCTACGCTCTTCCTGGGGGCAGATGATTGAATATTCTTTGTCGAGGATCTGCACGGTAACGCTATTGCTTGAACTCATGAGTCTTGCTCCAGGGCCTTGAGGCGCGAAATCATCGATTCGACCTTACGCCGGGCGATTTCGTTTTTTTCAATGAGGTGCGCGCGTTCCTCGCGCCAGGTTTTTTCCTGAGCTAATAGGAGTCCGTTTTGGCTCTTAAGTTGCTCGACCCGGTCAATTAGCAGTTCGAGTCTGGCCATCAGCGCTTGCAGGTCGGTGTCTTCCATTGTGTCCACTGAAGATTGTGTCTGATGGAGGGTATGAGTCGCACAGCCTCTGATAGTCTTGGCGAGTCTGTCGATGTAGGATACAAGGCCTCCATTCTAGACATAGCGCCGTCTGGCGCCTAGCTGCCCATGCCCATTCAGAATTCCCCGTATCAAGCATTCGCCACCCTGCTGAGCACCAGCGGTCATCCTGTCTCGCCCGCCGAACTGCATGGCCTGCTGCTCGGTCGCAGTTGCGCCGGCGCCGGTTTCGATGCCGCCGGCTGGTTGGCCGACGCCGCCGAACTGCTGGAAGGCGAGCCAGCGGACAACGTCCGCAACGCGCTTATCGGCCTGCAGGAAATGGTCAAGGGCGAGCTGACCAGCGACGACATGACCGTCGTCCTGCTGCTGCCCACTGACGACGCTCCTTTGGCTGAACGCGCCGCGGCGCTGGGCCAGTGGTGCCAGGGCTTCCTCGCCGGCTTCGGCCTGACCCGCCGCGAATACGCGCTGAGTGAAGAGGCCAAGGAAGTGTTGCAGGACCTGGCCGCGATCTCCCAGGTCCAGGATGCCCTGGAAGAATCCGATGACGGCGAAAGCGACTACATGGAAGTGATGGAGTACCTGCGGGTCGCACCGTTGCTGCTGTTCACCGAGACCAAGAAAACCGATGCAGCGGCCGCCAAGCCGTCCTTGCATTAATTTTTAGAGGGAACCCCGTCTGCCCATGATTCATATCCCGAAATCGGAATACAGCCGTCGCCGCAAGGCCCTGATGGCGCAGATGGAACCCAACAGCATCGCAATCCTGCCCGCCGCCGCCGTTGCGATCCGCAACCGCGACGTCGAGCACGTCTACCGCCAGGACAGCGACTTCCAGTACCTCAGCGGCTTTCCCGAGCCGCAAGCGGTGCTGGTGCTGATGCCGGGCCGCGCCCATGGCGAATACATCCTCTTTTGCCGCGAGCGCAACGCCGAACGTGAGTTGTGGGACGGCCTGCGCGCCGGCCAGGAAGGGGCGATCCGTGACTACGGTGCCGACGACGCGTTTCCCATCACCGACATCGACGACATCCTGCCGGGCCTGATCGAAGGCCGCGACCGGGTGTATTCGGCCATGGGCAGCAACCCGGAATTCGACCGGCACCTGATGGAATGGATCAACGTGATTCGCTCCAAGGCCCACCTCGGCGCCCAGCCGCCGAACGAATTCGTTGCCCTGGATCATCTGCTGCATGACATGCGCCTGTATAAATCGGCGGCAGAAGTGAAAGTGATGCGCGAAGCGGCGCGGATTTCCGCCCAGGCGCACATCCGAGCGATGCAGGCGGCGCGCCCGGGGCTGCATGAGTTCAGCCTGGAAGCCGAGCTGGACTATGAGTTCCGCAAGGGCGGGGCGAAGATGCCGGCCTATGGTTCGATCGTCGCGGCGGGGCGCAACAGCTGCATCCTGCACTACCAGCAGAACGACGCGCTGCTCAAGGATGGCGACCTGGTGTTGATCGACGCCGGCTGTGAAATCGACTGCTACGCCAGCGATATCACCCGTACCTGGCCGGTCAGTGGCAAGTTTTCGCCCGAGCAGAAGGCAATCTACGAAGTAGTGCTGGCTGCCCAGGAAGCCGCGTTTGCCCAGATCGCGCCGGACAAACATTGGAACCAGGCCCACGAAGCGACGGTGCGGGTGATTACCGAGGGGTTGGTGCGCCTTGGGCTGCTGGAGGGTGAGGTGGACGCGTTGATCGCCAGCGAAGCCTACCGGGCGTTCTACATGCACCGCGCTGGCCACTGGCTGGGCATGGACGTGCACGACGTGGGTGAATACCGGGTGGGCGGCGAGTGGCGGGTACTTGAGGTCGGCATGACGCTGACGGTGGAGCCGGGCATCTACATCGGCCCGAACAACCGCAGCGTCGCGAAAAAATGGCGCGGCATTGGCGTGCGTATCGAGGATGACGTGGTAGTGACCAAAACCGGTTGTGAAATCCTGAGCCACGGCGTACCGAAGACGGTCGCCGACATCGAGGCCCTGATGGCCGCCCGGACGCAAGCGGCATGAGCCGGGTCAATCTGGCGATCGTCGGCGGCGGCCTGGTCGGCGCGAGCCTGGCGCTGGCCCTGCAGGCCGGTGCCAAGGCCCGGGGCTGGAAGATCATGTTGATCGAGCCCTTCGCCCCCGGCGACGCTTGGCAGCCAAGCTACGATGCCCGGTCCTCGGCATTGTCCTATGGCGCCCGGCAGATTTATCAACGCCTGGGTGTCTGGCAGGAAATTTCCCGCCGCGCCGAGCCGATCAAGCAGATCCATGTGTCCGACCGCGGGCGGTTTTCCACGGCGCGGTTGTCGGCCATGGAAGAGGGCGTGCCGGCGCTGGGCTACGTGGTGGAAAACGCCTGGCTCGGCCAGTGCCTGTGGCAAGGCCTGGACCCGGAGGTGGTCAGTTGGCGTTGCCCGGCGCAGGTCACCCGGATGGAACCGCTGGTCGGCGGTTATCGCCTGACCCTCGACGACGAAACCACCCTGGAATGCGACCTTGCCGTACTGGCCGATGGCGGCCGCTCCGGCCTGCGCGAGCAGTTGGGTATCGGCGTGCGCAGTCGACCCTACGACCAGAGCGCCTTGATCGCCAACATCACCCCCAGCGAAGCCCACAACGGCATGGCCTTCGAACGTTTTACCGATGACGGCCCGATGGCCTTGCTGCCGCTGCCGGAGAATCGTTGCGCGCTGGTCTGGACCCGCCAGGGCATGGACGCACAACGGCTGGCGGCCCTCGACGAGCACAGTTTCCTCAGTGAATTGCAGGGTGTATTCGGCTATCGCCTGGGCACCCTGAAACAGGTGGGCGTGCGACATCTGTACCCGCTGGCGCTGGTGGAGGCCGAAGAACAGGTCCGTCCGCACCTGGCGATCCTGGGCAACGCCGCCCACAGCCTGCACCCGATTGCCGGGCAGGGGTTCAACTTGTCCCTGCGCGATGCCCAGGCTCTTGCCGATGCTCTGCTCGACAGCGAAAGCGAGCCGGGGGATTTTGCCGTGTTGCAAGCCTATCGCGAGCGTCAGCGAATGGATCAGGCCTTGACCGTGGGCTTTTCCGACCAGGTCACGCGGCTGTTCGCCAGCAACCTGCCGTTGGTGTCCCTGGGCCGTAACCTCGGCCTGTTGGGCCTCGACTTGCTGCCGCCGGCCAAGCGCTGGTTCGCCCGTCAGGCCATGGGGCTGGGGACGCGTCCCGATGCTTGAGGCTGGGGCTGTCATTTCTTTTCATGGGCGGCTGATGTCGCCAGCAAAACAGGCTTAGAGCATGGAATTGCGTGCAGATCTGCTGATTGTCGGCGCCGGTATGGTCGGCAGCGCCCTGGCGCTGGCGTTGCAGGGCAGTGGCCTGCAAGTGCTGTTGCTCGACGGCAGCCCGATGAGCGTCAAACCCTTCGATCCCCAGGCCGCGTTCGAGCCCCGGGTCAGTGCCTTGTCGACGGCCAGCCAGCGGATCCTCGATCGCCTGGGCGTCTGGGACGGCATCACCGCCCGCCGCGCCAGCCCCTATACCGACATGCACGTCTGGGACGGCAGCGGCACCGGGCAGATCCATTTCTCGGCCGCCAGCCTGCACGCCGAGGCGCTTGGGCACATCGTTGAAAACCGTGTTGTGCAGGACGCCTTGCTGGATCGACTGCATGACTGCGACCTGGGCCTGCTGGCCAATGCCCGGCTGGAACAGATGCGTCGTTCCGGTGACGACTGGCTGCTGACCCTGGCCGATGGCCGCACGTTGCGCGCGCCCCTGGTCATCGCTGCCGATGGCGCGAATTCCGCTGTGCGCCGCCTGACCGGCGTCGCCACGCGCGAATGGGATTACCTGCACCATGCCATCGTCACCAGCGTGCGCAGCGCCCGGCCGCATCGAATGACGGCCTGGCAACGGTTTACCGACAACGGTCCGCTGGCGTTCCTGCCACTTGAGCGTGACGGTCAGCACGATTGGTGCTCGATCGTCTGGTCCACCACCCCCGGTGAAGCGCAGCGCTTGATGGCGCTCGATGAAACTCAATTCTGCAGCGAACTGGAACGGGCCTTCGAAGGCCAGCTCGGTACGGTACTGAGTGCCGACCCGCGCCTGTGCGTGCCGCTGCGCCAACGACATGCCAAGCGCTATGTGGCCGAAGGGCTGGCGTTGATCGGCGACGCGGCCCATACCATTCATCCGTTGGCCGGGCAGGGCGTGAACCTGGGCTTCCTCGATGCCGCCGTGCTGGCCGAAGTGCTGTTGCAGGCCGCCGGGCGTGGCGAACGACTGGCAGACGTGAAGGTGCTGAGCCGCTACGAGCGGCGACGCATGCCCCATAACCTGGCGCTGATGGCGGCGATGGAGGGGTTCGAGCGCTTGTTCCAGGCCGATCCACTGCCGGTGCGCTGGTTGCGTAACACCGGGCTGAAGCTGGTGGACCGCATGCCTGAGGCCAAGGCGTTGTTCGTGCGCGAGGCGCTGGGGTTGATTGGGGATTTGCCGGATTTGGCCAAGGCCTGAGAGGTGTATTGGGGCTTATGGCCCTATCGCGGGCAAGCCTTGCTCCCACAAACTCTTGCACACCACAGGTGTGCAATGTGGGACAAGCTTTTGTGGGAGCAAGGCTTGCCCGCGATGGCGGACGCAAAACACGGCAGATCTCAAAGCTGCAACATTTGGAAATGTGTCCAACCATTGTTCGATTGAGATGCCAAATGTGAGTCCTTATCATTTGCGCTTCGCTCACCATCCAGAGACCGCTACCATGTTGGCAACCAAGCGCCTGCTGTCCGCCCTCGCCTTGACCCTGATCGGCACCACTGCCGCCCAGGCCGCCGATGAGGTGGTGGTCTACTCCTCGCGTATCGATGAACTGATCAAGCCGGTCTTCGATGCCTACACCAAGAAAACCGGCGTGTCGGTGAAGTTCATCACCGACAAGGAAGCGCCGCTGATGCAGCGGATCAAGGCCGAAGGCGAGAACGCCACTGCCGACCTGCTGCTCACCGTCGACGCCGGCAACCTCTGGCAAGCCGAGCAGATGGGCATTCTCCAGCCGTTCACGTCGCCGGTGATCGACGCCAACATCCCGTCCCAGTATCGCGCCTCTTCCCACGCCTGGACCGGCTTGAGCCTGCGGGCGCGGACCATTGTCTACTCCACCGAACGGGTCAAAACCAGCGAATTGACCACCTATGAAGCGCTGGCTGGCAAAGAGTGGGAAGGCCGCCTGTGCCTGCGGACCTCGAAGAAGGTCTACAACCAGTCCCTGACCGCCACGCTGATCGAAACCCATGGGGCGGAAAAAACCGAGGAAATCCTCAAGGGCTGGGTCAAGAACCTGTCCACCGACGTGTTCTCCGACGACACCGCGCTGCTTGAAGCAATCAACGCTGGCCAGTGCGATGTCGGCATCGTCAACACCTACTACTATGGCCGCCTGCACCAGCAGAAGCCGGACCTGAAGGTGAAGCTGTTCTGGCCGAACCAGGCCGACCGCGGCGTGCACATCAACCTCTCGGGCATTGGCCTGACCAAGCATGCACCGCATCCGGAAGCCGCGAAGAAACTGGTGGAGTGGATGACTACGGCGGAAGCGCAAAACATCTTCGCCGACGTGAACCAGGAATTCCCGGCCAACCCGAAAGTCGAGCCGTCCAAGGAAGTGGCAGCCTGGGGCAAGTTCAAGGCTGATACCCTGCCGGTGGAAGTCGCGGGTAAGCGCCAGGCCGAAGCCATTCGCCTGATGGATCGCGCTGGCTGGAACTGAGACCTGTGGTGAGGGAGCTCGCTCCCGCCGGGCCTGTAGGAGCTGTGTAGGAGCTGTCGAGTGTAACGAGGCTGCGATCTTTCCCCAGACACTTGAATCTCAAGCGAAAGATCAAAAGATCAAAAGATCAAAAGATCGCAGGCTTCGCCAGCTCCTACAGAGCCCAGCGGGAGCAAGCTCCCTCGCCACATGACCGTTTGTTTAACGAGAGTATTCCTTGGCCCACCCCGCCCAACGCCGCTGGTATCCCCTGGTCTTCGCCATCGCCGCGCTGGTCCTGCTGCCCCTTAGCGTCTTGTTACTGTCCTGGCAGAGCATCGACCAACAGATCTGGTCCCACTTGTGGGATACGCAAATGCCACGCTTGTTGGGCAACACCCTCACGTTGATCCTTGGCGTGGGTGTCGGTGTGACGTTGCTGGGTGTCAGTCTGGCCTGGCTCACCAGTCTGTGTGAGTTCCCCGGACGACGTTGGCTCGACTGGGCGTTGATGCTGCCGTTCGCGATTCCGGCCTATGTGTTGGCGTTTGTCTTCGTGGGCCTGCTGGATTTTGCCGGCCCCGTGCAGACGCTGATGCGTGAATGGTTCGGCAGCGGCCTGCGCCTGCCCCGGGTTCGCTCCACCGGCGGGGTGATCCTGGTGCTGGTGCTGGTCTTTTACCCTTACGTCTATTTGCTGGCGCGCAGTGCCTTCCAGGCCCAGGGCAAGGGCTTGATGGAAGCCGCCCGGGTGCTCGGGCAATCGCCGTGGCAGGCGTTCTGGCGCGTGGCGCTGCCGATGGCCCGACCGGCCATCGGTGCGGGCGTGGCGCTGGCGCTGATGGAAACCCTGGCGGATTTCGGCGCGGTGTCAGTGTTCAACTTCGACACCTTCACCACCGCCATCTACAAGACCTGGTACGGCTTCTTCAGCCTCTCCAGCGCAGCCCAGTTGGCCAGCCTGCTGTTGCTGGCGGTGATGCTGGTGCTCTACGGCGAACGCCGGGCTCGCGGCGCTCATCGAGCCAGCAACGAGCGGCCCCGGGTCAAGGCGTTGTACACGTTGCGCGGTCTCAAGGCCGTGGCAGCCAGCAGTTGGTGTTTCCTGGTATTCGCCTGTGCCTTTGTCATTCCGGTGCTGCAGTTGGTGGTGTGGTTCTGGCAACGCGGTCGTTTCGACCTGGATGAGCGTTATGCCGGGCTGATCGTCCACACCCTCTACCTCGGCGGCCTGGCGGCGCTGGTCACCGTTTGCGTGGCCTTGCTGCTGGCGTTCGCCCGGCGGCTGGCGCCGACCCGGCCGATTCGTGCCGGTGTCGGCCTGGCGAACCTGGGCTATGCCTTGCCCGGTTCGGTGCTGGCGGTGTCGATCATGCTTGCGTTCAGCTACCTGGACCGTGAGCTGGTCATCCCGCTGTCGAGCTGGCTCGGCGGGGCAGGCAAGCCGTTGTTGCTGGGTAGCCTGTCGGCGCTGCTGCTGGCGTACCTGGTGCGCTTCCTGGCCGTGGCCTACGGTCCGCTGGAGAGCAGCCTGGCGCGAATTCGTCCGTCTTTGCCCGAGGCTGCACGCAGCCTTGGGGTCAGTGGGCCACGACTGTTTTTCAAAGTGTATCTGCCGTTGCTGTTGCCCGGCACCTTGAGCGCGGCGTTGCTGGTGTTCGTTGATGTGCTCAAGGAAATGCCCGCCACCCTGCTGATGCGCCCGTTCGGCTGGGACACGCTGGCGGTGCGGATCTTCGAGATGACCAGCGAAGGGGAGTGGGCCCGCGCCGCGCTGCCGGCGCTGACGTTGGTACTGGTGGGGTTGTTACCGGTCATCGGATTGATACGACGTTCGGCCCATCGAAACAGCTAGGTGTCAGTCCCACCTCATGCGGCTACAATGCGCGGCATTCGGTGCGGTCCGTCTGTCGGACCGGGCAACTGAGAACGTCAGAAAACTCCTTTTTTTCAGACGCTCACGCTACGCAGTGTCCGTCCGCACCTTCGCCAAGCCCGGAAGGAGAAACCCATGGGACAGCGTACGCCTCTGTATGACCTTCATCTCGCCCTTGGCGCGAAGATGGTCGATTTTGGCGGTTGGGATATGCCTTTGCACTACGGCTCGCAAGTCGAGGAACACCATCAGGTGCGTCGCGACTGCGGAGTGTTCGATGTCTCCCACATGACCGTGATCGATGTCGCGGGCGTCCAGGCCAAGGTCTGGCTGCAGCGCTTGCTGGCCAATGACGTCGATCGTTTGCAAGACACAGGCAGTGCCTTGTACAGCGCGATGCTCAATGAGCGCGGCGGCATCGTCGACGACATGATCATCTACCGGGTCGAGGACGGCTATCGGCTGGTCTTCAACGCCTCGACTCGCGATCAGGATCTGGCCTGGATGCAGGCACAGATCGGTGATTACGACGTGCAACTGCATGAGCGCCCCGAGCTGGCGATGCTGGCGATCCAGGGCCCCCAGGCCCGGCAGAAGATTGCCGAACTGGTGACCCAGCCGCGTGGGCAAATCATCCAGCAACTCAAGCCTTTCGAAGGTCGCGTCGACGGCGAATGGTTCATCGCCCGGACCGGCTACACCGGCGAAGATGGCCTGGAAATCGTCCTGCCCGCCCAGGAGGCCCCGAGTTTCTTCAATGACCTGGTAGGTGCTGGCATTTCGCCAATTGGCCTCGGCGCCCGTGATACCTTGCGCCTGGAGGCCGGCATGAACCTCTACGGTCAGGACATCAACCAGGACGTTTCGCCGCTGGCCTCGAACATGGCCTGGAGCATCGCCTGGGAACCGGCGAGCCGTCAGTTCATCGGGCGCGGTGCGCTGGAAGCCGAGCTTGCCAGCGGTGTGCAGCACAAACTGGTCGGGCTGGTGCTGGAAGAGCGGGGTGTCTTGCGCGCCCATCAGGTGGTTCGCATCGCCAATGTTGGCGAAGGGGAGATCACCAGTGGTAGTTTTTCTCCTACGCTTAGCAAGTCGATCGCCCTGGCACGTGTTCCGATGGCTACGGCTGACCGGGCCGAGGTGGAAATTCGCGGTAAGTGGTACCCGGTACGGGTGGTCAAACCGACCTTCGTCCGCCATGGCAAAACCCTGATCTAACCTTTTGCGGCGGGCCGCTGGCCGCTGACACTTTCTCTTGAGGACACAGAATATGAGTGATATCTCTGCCGAACTGCGTTTTGCCGAAAGCCATGAGTGGGCACGCCTGGAAGCTGACGGTACCGTCACCGTAGGCATCAGCGATCATGCGCAGGAAGCCTTGGGCGATGTGGTATTTGTCGAGCTGACTGAAGTCGGTAAGGTCTTTGGCGCAGGTGACCAGGCCGGTGTGGTCGAGTCGGTCAAAGCTGCTTCCGATATCTATTCCCCAATTGCAGGTGAAGTGATCGCGGTCAACGAAGAGCTGAGCGGCTCGCCTGAGCTGCTCAACTCTGATCCGTACGGCGCCTGGATCTTCAAGCTCAAGCCAAGCGACAAGGATGAGCTGGACAAGCTGCTCGATGCGGCAGGTTACCAGGCCGCTATCGGCGAATAACCCGGATCCAATGTGGGAGCGGGCTTGCTCGCGAAAGCGGTGTGTCAGTTTCAGTGTTGTTGACTGATACACCGCTTTCGCGAGCAAGCCCGCTCCCACACAGGGTACTGCGTACAGCCTGATAATATTTTCGGGCAAAAAAAATGCCGCTCCCATCGAGCGGCATTTTTTATTGGCCGGGAATCAGTCCTGGGCGACGGCGTTTTTCGCCAGGATCGCGTTGGCCAGTTCCATGTCGGTGGCTTGCAGGCCTGGGTTGTCGGCACGCACTTTCTGCATCGCCGCTTCCAGGTAAGGGCCACGAATACCGCCGTCACTGGCGACGAAGCTGCCGGCGTCGTCCTGAGCCGCGACGATCAGCTTGTTATCCTTGAAGGTCAGGTAGGTGGAACCGGTGGTCGCACCGGATGAGATGACGTTACGCCAAAACGTGTCGGCCATTGCCGAGCCAACAGGAAGAGACAGCAAGGCTAGGGTAGCGACAGCAAGTTTGAGACGCATGATAGGTGACTCCACTGGGTTAACTATGACGTTGGATTACCTGCGCCTCTATTCAGTTCCATGCCTTGTCAGTCAGCCCGTTCCACCTGCAGCACCGCGCCATCTTGCGCCACCACCCTGACCCGCGTGCCCACGGACGACTCGGGCCCCTTGGCCAACCAGACGCTGTCGGCCACCTTGATCTTGCCGCGGCCATCGACAATCGCCTCATGAACCTGGAAGACCTTGCCGATCAGCTCTTGCCCGCGCAGGTTCAGGTGCGGCTGATCGCTTTCGCGCACCGCGCTGCGCTGGCGTCGCCACCAGTACAGCGCTGTTGCGATGGCGAACAGGCCGAACAACAGGAACTGCAGCTCCCACGGCATCTGCGGCAGGATGAACGTGAGCACGCCGACCGCCGCGGCGGCCATGCCGATCCACAGCAAGTAGCCGCCGGCGCCGAACACTTCAAGGATCAGCAGGATGACGCCCAGCGCTAGCCAGTCCCAGTACGACATGTTTTGCAGGAACATCCACATACGCGCGCCTCAGGCTTTCTTGCTGTCGAAGGTGGCCCGGACGATCTCGCCGATGCCGCCGACCGCACCGATGACCTGGCTGGCTTCCAGCGGCATCAGGATCACCTTGCTGTTGTTGGCGGAAGCCAGTTTGCCCAGCGCATCGATGTACTTCTGCGCGACGAAGTAGTTCACGGCCTGGACGTTGCCGTCGGCAATCGCCTGGGACACCACCTGGGTGGCCAGCGCTTCGGCTTGTGCCTGGCGCTCGCGGGCCTCGGACTCCAGGAACGCGGCCTGGCGGCTGCCCTCGGCCTCGAGGATTTGCGCCTGCTTCTTGCCTTCGGCGGTGAGAATCGCCGACGCGCGCAGGCCCTCGGCTTCGAGGATCTGGGCACGCTTGATACGTTCGGCTTTCATCTGCCCCGACATGGCGGCCATGAGGTCGGCCGGCGGGCTGATGTCCTTGATCTCGATCCGGGTGATCTTGATCCCCCACGGCGCTGTGGCTTCATCGACGGTGCGCAGCAGTTTTTCGTTGATACCGTCGCGCTGGCTCAGCATCGCGTCCAGCTCCATGGACCCCAGCACGGTACGGATATTGGTTTGCAGCAGGTTGCGGATGGCGTGTTCGAGGTTGTTGACCTCGTAGGCCGCCTGGGCCGTATTGACCACCTGGAAGAAACACACGGCGTCGATCTGTACCGTGGCGTTGTCGGCAGTGATGACTTCCTGGGGCGGGATGTCCAGCACGCTTTCCATGACATTGATCTTGCGCCCGATGCGATCCATCACCGGGATGATGATGTTCAGGCCGGGCTTGAGCGTATTGGTGTAGCGGCCGAACCGCTCGACGGTCCATTGGTAGCCCTGGGGCACGACCTTGAAACCCATGAACAGGATGGCGACCACGAGGCCGATGAAAAGTAAAAGTACGCTACCGATCTGCATGACGGTTCCCTGTGCGAATTGAGATGGACCTGCGAGCCCTGAGTGTAGGGCACGCGGCCAGTATCATCACTCTGTGGGAGCAAAGCTTGCTCGCGAGGCAGGCGCCTTGCTTCCCCGGGAGACCGCGTCATTTTCATCGCGGGCAAGCCTTGCTCCCACAGCCTCTCGCCACAGGTGCTGCCACAGCTACTTCTGCTCGCTCTGCGGCGTCACCCGCAGCACTTCCTCGACCGTGGTCAAGCCTGCCGCCACCTTTTGCGCCCCCGACAGCCGCAGGCTGCGCATGCCTTCCTTGAACGCCTGGCGGCGCACGGCCAGCAGGTCGGTGTCGGGGTGGATCAAGGCCTTGACGCTGTCGGTCAGTTGCATGATTTCGTAGACGCCGGCGCGGCCGCGGTAACCGGTGTCACGGCATTCCAGGCAGCCGACGGCCTGTTGGGCATTGCTCGGCAGCGGCGCCTGCCAGGGCCGCGTCAGGGTTTGCCAGTCATCTTCATCCAGGGTCAGGGGGGCCTTGCATTGCGGGCACAAGGTGCGCACCAGGCGCTGGGCCATGACCCCGAGCACGGTGGCCTTGATCAGGTAATGGGGCACTCCCAGCTCCAGCAGGCGACTGATGGCGCTCGGCGCGTCGTTGGTGTGCAGTGTCGACAGCACAAGGTGCCCGGTGAGCGCCGCCTGGATCGCCATCTCGGCGGTCTCCAGGTCGCGGATCTCACCGATCATGATGATGTCCGGGTCTTGCCGCATCAGCGCCCGCACCCCGGCAGCGAAGGTCAGGTCAATGTTGTGCTGGACCTGCATCTGGTTGAAAGAGGCCTCGACCATTTCAATCGGGTCCTCGATGGTGCAGAGGTTCACTTCCGGCGTTGCCAGCTTCTTGAGGGTGGTATAGAGCGTGGTGGTCTTGCCGGAACCGGTAGGCCCGGTCACCAGGATGATGCCGTTGGGCTGGCGGGTCATGTCCTGCCAGCGGCGCAGGTCGTCGGCGGAGAAGCCGAGTTGGTCGAAGTCCTTGAGCAGCACTTCCGGGTCGAAAATCCGCATGACCATTTTTTCGCCGAACGCGGTGGGCAAGGTCGACAGGCGCAATTCCACTTCGCCGCCGTCCGGGGTCTTGGTCTTGACCCGGCCGTCCTGGGGTTTGCGTTTTTCCGCGACGTTCATCCGCCCCAGGCTCTTGAGGCGGCTGACGATTGCCATCGTGACCTGCGGCGGGAACTGATAGACGGTGTGCAGCACGCCGTCGATGCGAAATCGCACGGTGCCCTGTTCGCGGCGCGGTTCGATGTGGATGTCACTGGCGCGCTGCTGGAAGGCGTACTGGAACAGCCAGTCGACGATATTGACGATGTGGGCGTCGTTGGCGTCCGGCTCCTGGTCGCTGGCGCCCAGGTTGAGCAACTGTTCGAAATTGCTCAGGTTGCTCGGCTGCTGGTCGACCGTGGTGGCGCCGCTGACCGATTTGGCCAGGCGATAGAACTCCACGCTCAAGCGCTGGATGTCCACCGGGTTGGCGATCACCCGCTTGATCGGCAGCTTGAGCACGTGGGTCAGGTCGGCTTCCCAGCTGTTGACGTAGGGCTGTGCGCTGGCGACGGTGACGGCGTCACGATCGACCGCCACCGCAAGGATCTTGTGGCGCTGGGCAAAGGCGTAGGACATCAAGGGCGTCACGGCCGCGACGTTGATTTTCAACGGGTCGATGCGCATGTAGGGCTGGTCGGCCTGCTGGGACAACCACAGGGTCAGGTTCTCCAGGTCCAGGCGCTTGCCGGGCCGGCTGAGGTCGTCCAGGTGCTGGTTGGCGATGAACTCCAGCGGATGCAACTGGCTATTGGCGCTGTGGCGTCGGCGGGCGTTCAGCGCGGTTTCGGCTGAGTCCTGGCTGATGAGGCCCTGGGTGACCAGTTGGCGCAGCAGATCGTTGAGGTCCAGCCAGCGGTCCTGAGTGGCGTGTTTGGTGGACATGCGGGTTCCTATTGGACAATTGCAGCAAAGCCGCGATACAGACGCCTCGGCGTCCTCGCTCGGTCTGCAAAAGAATAGTCCCGACGCTGTAGACCGTTGGGCCACTACCCGACCAATGCGTTGCGAAATTTTGCCCGTGGACGCTCATCCCGCTGCGTGGGCCGGCCCAACGTGCGCAATATCAGCGTCTTGCAGGTCCACCGAGCAGACGCTGATCAGGTTACGTAATTTTTCAGCGATGACCTGGGCACGGTGCCAGCTCAGCCCGTCCATGACGATGTCCAGCGATAGCATATCGCCTTGGCGTTCGACATGAACCCGCTGCGGCGTCAGGCCCTGCAAGGCAAACAGGTTCAACGCCCGGCACAGTAAATCCGGCTCGGCTTCGGCCAATATCTGGTACTGCACCCGGCAATGGGTATTGGCGGCGTGCCAGACGTCGGCGCGGGTCGGGGCGATGGCAACGGCTTCGAGTGAGGGCATGTTCGATCTCCTTGGTGGCGGGAGAAATATTTACATGCGAGGCGGGGTATTTCTTATCTAAGATGAGTGATTCTGGCGATGTTTTGAATCGCTTGATTCTCTAAATCAATCATTTCGGGTTTGATCATGCACAGCGAACTGGATAGCTACGACCGCAGGATACTGGCGCTGCTGCAGGAGGATGCCTCGCTGTCCAGCGCGCAGATCGCCGAGCAGGTCGGCTTGTCTCAATCGCCGTGCTGGCGGCGGATCCAGCGGATGAAGGAGGAGGGCATCATTCGCGGCCAGGTGACCCTGCTGGATCGCAAGAAAATCGGCCTCAACACGCAGATCTTCGCCGAAATCAAACTCAACGCCCACGGCCGTTCGAACTTCACCGAATTCACCGAGGCGATCCGCGGCTTCCCCGAAGTGCTGGAGTGTTACGTGCTGATGGGGGCGGTGGATTTTCTGTTGCGCATCGTCACGGCGGATATCGAGGCGTATGAGCGATTCTTTTTCGAAAAGCTGTCGATGGTGCCGGGGATCCAGGAAGTGAACTCGATCGTGGCGCTGTCGGAGATCAAGTCGACGACGAGTTTGCCGGTGCTGCGGTAGTTGAATCTGAGGTGAATTCACCGGCCCCTTCGCGAGCAAGCCCGCTCCCACAATGGGCCTCTACCGTACACACATGTTGTGTTCGCTGAAGATCCAGTGTGGGAGCGGGCTTGCTCGCGAAAGCAATATGCCCGACGCCGAAGATATCTCGGTTACAGGCGCAGCAAAGTCTTCCAGGCCCGATTCTGGTAAACCGCAATCGCCTGTTGCTTGCGGGCATCCAGCGTTTCGTCGGTGATCGGTTGGTTGGCCAGTTGCGCCAGTTTGTTCAGTTCACCATAGAGGCGATCCATTTCCGGGATCTCCAGCACATGGCGGGCGTGGTGTAGCCAGCCCTGGATACGTTCGATGCGCGGCAGTTGCTCGGCGAGGTCTTCCGGCTGCTGCTGATAGCGTTGCAGTTGCAGGGACGAGGATTCTTCGCCCAGCAGGCGCGGCAGCCAGCTGCCCAGTTGCGCCGCGCCCTGGCGATTGCCACGGGTGTTGCGCTCGGCGGCCCAGCTGCGCGCCAGCAGCCAGCGTGAAGTGTTGAGGGAAAACAGGCCCCAGCGCGGGTCTTGCAGCTCTTCAAGGAACTGTTCCGGCGCCGCCTTGCGCACGTCTTCGTCATCCAGGCCGGCTTGGACCAGTGGGCGCCAGTCTTCCAGCAGCGCGTCCAGGGCCAGGCGCAAGTCGTGGGTCGACTGGCGCGGCGCGGCCTGGCCGAGGCTGCTGAGCAGGGCACGCAGTTCGGCGAGGTTTTCCACCCAGTCCTGCAGCAGGCGCCAGTGGCCGTTGAAACGGTATTGCTCGGCCAGGCGTTGGCTGCTGCCGAGCAGATGCCAGCTCAGCGCGGCGAAGGCGTCATCCAGCGGCGTTTCGGCGGTCAGTTGTGGCGCCGGCAGGCTCAGGGCGTAGCTACCCGCGTCATACAGGCGATAGCCACGCTCGGCCTTGCTGATGTCGCAGGGCATCAAGGGCAGGGTCGCGGCCAGCTCGGCGGCCAGTTCCAGCAGGGCGGCAGGCTCGCCTTCGCGCAGTTCCAGCTCCAGTTCGCAGATTTCTTCCTTCTGCTTGCCGACCACCACGTGGCCCAGGTCCAGGGCGGCTTCGATGACCACCTTGCTTTTGCCACGGCCCCAGGCGATTTCAGCGCGCTCGCGAACGAAATCGGTGGTGAAGATGGCCTTGAGGGTTTTCTTGTCCAGTTCGGCCAAGGCCTCGGGCCAGCATTCGCCGTCGAGCTTCTTCAGGTCGAGCTTGGCCTTGGGCAGGTGCCAGTCGTATTCGTTGCGCTCGGACAGGCCGGCGACGCTCTGGCCGCGGGTCTTGAGGGTCTGGATCACCTCTTCGCCGTCGCGACGCAGGCGCAGGGCGACCTTGGCCTGGGCCAGGTCACGCTCCGGCGTGTCGAAATACTGGTTCATCAGTTCGTGGCGTTCCCAGCCACTCTTGTTGCGTTTTTTCAGCAGCGGATGCTCGCGCAAGGCTGCCAGGGTCTCGCGGCTGACGCGGAGTTTGATTTCGGTTTCTTTCTGCATGGCCGGAAAATCCAGGGATCGGGTGTGCAGCCGGGGGAAGGTGTGGCTGCCAAGGCCGTGCAGTGTACAGGACTCACCCGCCCTAGGTTTATTCCTGGGGCCAGATGGTTCTATGATGAACGTCAATCTGTAAGCCCGGAGTCAGCGATGCCTTTGCCATCCATGAAAGATCAATTCGCTGCCCTGATCGCCGCACCTTCGGTCAGTTGTACCCAGCCTGGGCTGGACCAGTCCAACAGTGCCGTGATCGAGCTGCTGGCAGGCTGGCTCACTGAGCTGGGGTTCTGCTGTGATATCCAGCAGGTCAGTCCTGGCAAATTCAACCTGCTGGCCAGCTTCGGCAGCGGCCCCGGCGGCCTGGTACTGGCTGGCCACAGCGACACGGTGCCGTTCGACGGCGCGTTGTGGCAGACCGATCCGCTGAAGCTCACCGAGGTCGATGGCCGCTGGGTGGGCCTGGGCAGTTGTGACATGAAGGGTTTTTTCGCCTTGGTCATCGAAGCGGTCAAGCCGCTGCTGGACCAACCGTTCAAGCAACCGCTGCTGATCCTCGCGACCTGTGACGAAGAAAGCTCCATGGCCGGCGCCCGGGCCCTGGCCGATGCCGGCCGACCACTGGGGCGCGCGGCGGTGATCGGTGAGCCGACCGGCCTGCGGCCGATTCGCCTGCACAAAGGCGTGATGATGGAGCGCATCGACATTCTCGGGCGCAGCGGCCATTCCTCCGATCCGAGCCTGGGCCACAGCGCGCTGGAAGCCATGCACGATGCCATGGGCGAATTGCGCGGCCTGCGCCTGCAATGGCAGCGTGAGTTCCGTAATCCGCAGTTCACCGTGCCACAACCGACGCTGAACTTCGGTTGCATCCATGGTGGCGACAATCCCAACCGCATCTGCGGCCAGTGCTCCATGGAATTCGACCTGCGCCCGTTGCCGGGCATGGATCCGCAGGTGCTGCGGGCGGCGATCCAACAGAAGTTGGACCCCATCGCCGAACGCCATAAAGTCAAGATCGACTACGCACCGCTGTTCCCCGAAGTGCCACCCTTCGAGCAGGCCGAAGACTGCGAGCTGGTACGGGTGGCCGAGCGACTCACCGGCCATCGTGCCGAAGCAGTGGCGTTTGGCACCGAAGCGCCTTATCTTCAGCGCCTTGGCTGCGAAACCCTGGTGCTCGGCCCTGGCGATATCGCCTGCGCCCACCAGCCGGGCGAGTACCTTGAAATGTCACGTTTGCAACCTACCGTACAGTTGTTGCGGCAGTTGATCGGCCATTACTGCCTGACGCCGGCCACGGCCGGTTAAATTGCGCCCTTGCGGGGCCGTATTCATCACATGAGGAGAGCGCGCGTGTCGCCAAGCCTGTTCCGACGATAACCACCAGCCCCGTTGTGCGTTCTGTTTCGTCTTTGTTTTGGCTGTTATTTATTACAGGTCCAGGTTCATGCCCGAATACGTCAATTGGCTTCGTCACGCTTCGCCCTACATCAACGCCCACCGCGATTGCACCTTCATCGTCATGCTGCCCGGCGACGGGGTGGAACACCCTAATTTCGGCAACATCGTCCATGACCTGGTGCTGCTGCACAGCCTCGGCGTGCGCCTGGTGCTGGTCCATGGTTCGCGCCCGCAGATCGAGACCCGCCTTGCTGCACGGGGCCTCACGCCCCATTACCACCACGGCATGCGCATCACCGATGCGGCGACGCTGGAGTGTGTGATCGACGCGGTCGGCCAGTTGCGCATCGCCATCGAGGCGCGCCTGTCCATGGACATGGCCTCTTCGCCCATGCAGGGCTCGCGGCTGCGGGTCGCCAGCGGCAACCTGGTCACCGCGCGTCCCATCGGTGTGCTCGAAGGCGTGGATTATCACCACACCGGTGAAGTGCGCCGGGTCGATCGCAAGGGCATCAATCGCCTGCTGGACGAGCGCTCCATCGTGCTGCTGTCGCCGTTGGGTTATTCGCCCACCGGCGAGATATTCAACCTGGCTTGTGAAGACGTTGCCACCCGCGCAGCCATCGACCTGGCGGCCGACAAACTGCTGCTGTTCGGTGCCGAGCAGGGGCTTATTGGTGAAGACGGGCGGTTGGTGCGCGAGTTGCGCCCGCAACAGGTCCCGGCCCACATGCAACGCCTGGGCAGCGACTATCAGGCCGAATTGCTGGACGCGGCGGCCCAGGCCTGTCGGGGCGGCGTCGCCCGCAGCCATATCGTCAGCTATGCCGAGAACGGTGCGCTGCTGGCCGAACTGTTCACCCGCGATGGCAGCGGTACGCTGGTGGCCCAGGAGCAATTCGAGGTGGTGCGCGAAGCGGCCATCGAAGACGTCGGCGGCCTGCTGGACCTGATCAGCCCGCTGGAAGAACAGGGGATTCTGGTGCGTCGCTCCCGCGAAGTGCTGGAGCGCGAAATCGAACAGTTCAGCGTGGTCGAGCGCGAAGGCATGATCATCGCTTGTGCGGCGTTGTACCAGATTGCCGATTCGGACGCCGGGGAACTGGCCTGCCTGGCGGTGAATCCGGAATACCGCCACGGTGGCCGCGGCGATGAACTGCTGGAACGGATCGAAACCCGGGCCCGCGCCCAAGGGCTCAAAACGCTGTTCGTACTGACGACCCGAACTGCCCACTGGTTCCGCGAACGTGGCTTTGAACCCAGCAGTGTCGAGCGCCTGCCGGCGGCGCGGGCGTCGCTCTACAACTATCAGCGTAATTCGAAGATCTTCGAAAAGGCCCTGTAACCCCCTGGTCATTCCTACCTGCGTGGGACTGTCGCAGGTTGCGTCTTTTTGATTTCAGACAATGAATCGTCAGACGCATAGCGATCAAGATCGCAACCTTCGCAGTTCCCGGCGCGTAGCCAATGAGCATCAAGAGCATGCCTCTACGCCGGGGATTTCCTTTTTGGGAGGCCCCGACAGAAAACCATTCAGTAATCAGCAGGCTGGCCGATACGCCGGGTCACGGTTGACGAAGCTTGGATGGCGGCTATATTTCCAAATGAGCTGAAAACTGCTGAAACAATTCTTTTTGGGATTATAAAGAATCCATTATCCTGCGGGCCGATGTAGAGGGGTTAGACCATAGTCGTAGTGATAAATGCTTACGATTGACTTGTTAGTCACGGTCTGGCGCTAATCGCGCATCCGCGGATTCCGGGCGTTCGATCCGGAGCCAAAGACACACAAGAATTAGAAAACGAGAGGAGCGAAGCATGAACAAGTCCACCTTGGCCCTGGCTGTGGCCGTTGGGGTTCTGGCGCAGCAGGCAGGCGCCGCCGGTTTTATCGAAGACAGCAAGGCGTCTGTCAGTTCTCGCACCATGTATTTTGACAACGATAACCGAGAAGGCGTTAACGATCAGCGTGAAGCGGCCACTGGCCTGAAGTTCGACTACAAGTCTGGCTTCACCCAAGGTGTCGTTGGTTTTGGTCTCGATGCCCAGGCGTTGGTTGGTCTTCACCTCGATGGTGGCAAAGGTCAGCACCCGGACAACAACTCTTTCTCCCCAAGCGACTCCGACGGTTCTGCCGAACACAGCTGGAGCCGTGTGTCGGGTAACGTGAAGGCGTTGTTCTCCAAGACCGAGGCTCACCTAGGTGGCGCACTGCAGCCTAACCTGCCGATCCTGGTCGCCAACGATGGCCGTCTGCTGCCGCAAACCTTTGAAGGTGGCACCATCACCTCCAAGGATCTGGACAACGTGACGTTCAACGCCGGCCAGCTGGAACACGCCGTGGGCCGTGCCGGGACTAACAGCACTGGCCTGGCTGTGGCAGGCGGTACTGAAGACAGCAACCAGTTCCGTTACGCCGGTGCTGATTGGAAGGTCACCAAGGACCTGACCCTGCAGTACTACTACGCCAATCTGCAGGATTACTACAAACAGCACTTCTTGGGCGCGGTCCACGTGTTCCCGATCAGCGAAGGACAGTCGTTCAAGACTGACCTGCGTTACTTCGACAGTAGCTCGGATGGCCGCAACGGCGATGCGGGCTATCAGTTTGATAACAACGGTGGTTACGAGAAAGAACGAGGTGTGGTCGACAACAAGACTTGGAGTGCCATGTTCACCTACACCCTGGGTGGCAGTGCGTTCCTGTTGGGTCACCAGCAAGTCGGTGATGACGGCGGTTTCGTCTACCTGAGCCAGGGTAGCCTGCTCAATGACAGCGGTCGCAACGAAGGCGCCGGTGGTTCGAGCTTCTACCTGTTCACCGACAGCATGATCCATCAGTTCATCCGTGCAGGTGAGAACACTACGTTTGGTCAATACTCGTACGACTTCACTAGTCTCGGCGTTCCGGGTCTTAAGGCTGCAGTCGCCTACTTGCGTGGCGACGACATTAAGTCCCGCACCGCAGGTGGAAGCGATTCGTCCGAGTGGGAACGCGACATGCGCTTGGATTACGTCGTCCAGCAAGGTGCTCTGAAAGGTTTCGGCACCACCCTGCGTCATGGTTCTTATCGCGGTACCGGTAGCGGTTCTGGCGCCGACCGTGATCAGACCCGCCTGATCTTCAACTACACTTACAACTTCATGTAAGACGTAGCGAAGTAAAAAAAGCCCCGCCCGGCAGCTCGCCGGGCGGGGCTTTTGCGTTTCGGGTCTGGCCCACCCCTGTAGCCTTCCCCGAACCTTCTCCTCTTTTCAGCAACTCGAGGCCTTCTCGAAACCTCGGAAATGATCTTGGGCCGCTATGCGTTGTGGCGCCAGTGAACAGTTTTTTATATTCCCTATAGATCTAGATAAATGGATATTTATTCTTTTTAAAGCAATCCAAACCGGTGCAAAGTTGGGCTCACAACAACCTCATCCAGGAGCCGCACCATGAGCCTCAGACTCGGCGATATCGCCCCCGACTTCGAACAGGATTCCAGCGCCGGCAAGATTCGCTTTCACGAATGGCTCGGCGACAGCTGGGGGGTGCTGTTTTCCCACCCGGCGGATTTCACACCCGTGTGCACCACCGAGTTGGGCCTGACCGCCAAGCTCAAGGACCAGTTCGCCCAGCGCGGGGTCAAGGCCATTGCCCTTTCGGTCGACCCGGTGGACTCGCACCACAAGTGGATCGAGGACATCAACGAGACCCAGAACGCCGTGGTCAATTTTCCGATCCTGGCCGATGCCGACCGCAAGGTGTCGGACCTGTACGACCTGATCCATCCCAACGCCAGCGACACCTTGACCGTGCGCTCACTGTTCGTGATCGACCCGAACAAGAAAATCCGCCTGACCATCACCTACCCGGCCAGCACCGGGCGCAATTTCAACGAAATCCTGCGGGTGATCGACTCGCTCCAACTGACCGACAACTACAAAGTCGCCACCCCGGCCAACTGGCAGGACGGTGATGAAGTGGTGATCGTGCCGTCGCTCAAGGATGAAGAGGAACTCAAGCAGCGCTTTCCCAAGGGCTACCGCGCCGTGAAGCCTTACCTGCGCCTGACCCCGCAGCCCAACCGCTGAAGCAAAACCTGAGCCCGCAATGATCGTTCCCACGCTCTGCGTGGGAATGCAGCCAGGGACGCTCTGCGTCCCAAAGCCGAACGCGGAGCGTCCGTTGAGGCGTTCCCACGCAGAGCGTGGGAACGATCAGTCAAGCGCGCTCCTGCATAGATGACTGTGCACCAAGGGTTTTGGCCGTTTCGACGGCCTTTTTTTATTGCTTAAAGAGAACGAGTTCTATATCTCCCAATTGCATAACCAAATGAATAAATATGATTTAAAGATATATGAATCCCCTGTTATGGTTTGACCCATGCAGCGAGATCGCCCACCGCGAATCGCACGTGACAGTTAAGGAATAGCAGGCATGTTGGTCGTCTTACTCGGTGGCAGCCCCAGCCAACGCTCCCGCTCCGGGGTGCTGCTGGAGCGGTCGCAACGCTGGTTGCAGCAGCAAGGTGTGGAAGTGGTGAGCTATCAGGTGCGCGACTTCCCGGCCGAAGATCTGCTCCATGCCCGCTTCGACAGCCCGAAGGTGGTCGACCTGCTGGCCCAGATCGAAAATGCCGACGGTTTGGTGATTGCCACGCCGGTGTACAAGGCGTCTTTTTCCGGTGCGCTGAAGACTGTGCTGGATCTGCTGCCTGAGCGCGCCCTGGCCCATAAAGTGGTGTTGCCGATGGCAACCGGCGGCAGTATCGCCCACATGTTGGCGGTGGATTACGCCCTCAAGCCGGTGTTGTCTGCGCTCAAGGCCCAGGAAATGCTCCATGGGATCTTTGCCGAGGACAGCCAGATCGCTTATGGCGAAGGCAGTGCCCAGGCGCAATTGACACCAGCATTGCAACAGCGTCTGGACGAGGCGCTGGAACAGTTTTTCAGCGCCATGGCCCGTCGGCCCAGGCCGCTGGACCCCAGTGTATTGAACGAACGTTTGTTGAGTGCTCGCTGGAGCATTTGAACCCCGAACACCCTGATTCAACTCACCTTACTCAGCCGCCAACGGCCCAGCAGGTGCAGCCAAAACCCCACAGCAAAAAGGAGAGGCGCCATGCGCACTGTCATTTTGCGTCGCGGGCTGGTCGCTCTGTTTGCTGCGGCTGTGTCCCTCGGCGTCATTACTCAAGCTCAAGCCGAGACCTTGCGGATCGGTTATCAGAAGTACGGCACCCTGGTGCTGCTCAAAGCCAAGGGAACATTGGAAAAACGCCTCGCAGCCCAAGGCGTGGACGTGCAATGGACCGAGTTCCCCGGCGGCCCGCAGCTGCTTGAAGGCTTGAACGTCGGCTCCATCGACTTTGGCGTGACCGGTGAAACCCCGCCGGTGTTTGCCCAGGCCGCAGGGGCCGACCTGCTTTATGTCGCCTACGAACCACCGGCGCCCACCAGCGAAGCGATCCTGGTGCCCAAAGGCTCTGCCATCCAGTCGGTGCAAGACCTCAAGGGCAAGAAAGTCGTGCTGAACAAAGGCTCCAATGTCCACTACCTGCTGGTGCGGGCGCTGGAGGATGCCGGCCTGAAATATTCCGACATCCAGACCATTTTCCTGCCGCCGGCCGACGCCCGCGCCGCGTTCGAACGTGGCAGCGTGGACGCCTGGGTGATCTGGGATCCGTACCAGGCGGCCGCGGAACAGCAGTTGCAGGCACGCACCCTGCGTGACGGCAAAGGCATCGTCGATAACCACCAGTTCTACCTCGCCACCAAACCCTATGCGCAAAAAAATCCCCAGGTCATCACGACGCTGGTGGAGGAGGTGCGGGCAGTGGGGGAGTGGTCCAAGGCCAACCCTGAAGACGTGACCAAGCAAGTATCGCCGCTGCTTGGCCTACCGGCGGACATCACCCTGACGGCGGTGAAACGCCAAGGCTACGGGGCGTTGTTCCTCACGCCGGAGGTGGTGGCGGCGCAGCAGAAAATCGCCGACAGCTTCTATCAGCTCAAATTGATTCCCAAACCCTTGAGCATCAAGGACGTGATCTGGACGCCGCCGGCGGCCGTTGCGAACGCGCAGTAATTCGATCCCTTAGGAGACCACTCCATGAGCCTCAATATTTTCTGGTTCCTGCCTACCCACGGCGACGGCCATTACCTTGGCACTGCCGAAGGCGCCCGTGCCGTTGATCACGGTTACCTGCAGCAGGTCGCCCAAGCGGCGGATCGACTGGGTTTCGGCGGCGTGTTGATCCCCACCGGGCGTTCCTGCGAGGACTCCTGGCTGGTGGCCGCTTCGTTGATTCCGGTGACCCAACGCCTGAAGTTCCTCGTTGCCCTGCGCCCCGGGATCATTTCCCCGACGGTGGCAGCGCGTCAGGCTGCGACCCTGGACCGGTTGTCCGGCGGACGTGCGCTGTTCAACCTGGTGACCGGTGGCGACCCGGATGAGTTGGCCGGCGATGGGCTGTTCCTCGACCACGAGCAACGCTACCAGGCGTCGGTGGAATTCACCCGCATCTGGCGCCGGGTGCTGGAAGGCGAAACCGTGGATTACGACGGTGAGCACATCAGTGTGAAGGGCGCCAAGCTGCTCTACCCACCGATTCAGCAACCGCGTCCGCCGCTGTATTTCGGTGGCTCGTCGGAAGCCGCCCAGGATTTGGCAGCCGAGCAGGTGGAAATGGTGCTGACCTGGGGCGAGCCGCCAGCAGCCGTCGCGCAAAAGATCGAACAAGTACGGGCCAAGGCTGCGAAATTGGGGCGCACGGTACGCTTCGGCATCCGCCTGCATGTGATCGTGCGGGAAACCAACGCCGAAGCCTGGCAAGCGGCCGACCGGCTGATCTCTCACCTGGACGACGACACCATCGCCCGTGCCCAGGCGTCCCTGGCGCGCTTCGATTCGGTGGGCCAGCAACGCATGGCCGCCCTGCACGGTGGCCGTCGCGACAAGCTGGAAGTCAGCCCCAACCTCTGGGCCGGCGTCGGCCTGGTTCGCGGCGGGGCCGGTACGGCGCTGGTGGGCGATGGTCCGACCGTGGCGGCGCGGGTCAAGGAATACGCTGACCTTGGCATCGACACCTTTATCTTCTCCGGTTATCCACACCTGGAAGAGTCCTATCGCGTGGCGGAACTGTTGTTCCCCCACCTGGACGTCGAGCGCCCGGAATTACCGAAAAGCCAGGGCTATGTGAGCCCGTTCGGTGAAATGGTCGCCAACGATATTCTTCCCAAAGCCGCGTCCCAGAGCTGAGGCGGCCATGAAGAAAATCATCCACACCCTCGCGCCCTGGGCGGTGCCACTGCTGTTGCTGGCGGTATGGCAACTGTCGGTGTCGGCCGGTTGGTTGTCCACGCGGATCCTGCCAGCACCCGTGGCCGTGATCGAGGCCGGGGTCAACCTGGTGCGCAGCGGCGAGATCTGGACGCACCTGGCGATCAGCGGTTGGCGGGCTGCGGTGGGCTTTCTGATCGGCGGTGGCATCGGCCTGGCCCTGGGCTTCATCACCGGTTTGTCGAAATGGGGCGAACGTCTGCTGGACAGTTCCGTGCAAATGGTCCGGAACATCCCGCACCTGGCGCTGATTCCGTTGGTGATCCTGTGGTTTGGCATTGATGAGTCGGCGAAAATTTTCCTGGTGGCCCTGGGCACGCTGTTCCCGATCTACCTCAACACCTACCACGGCATTCGCAACGTCGACCCGGCGCTGGTGGAAATGTCCCGCAGCTACGGCTTGTCCGGCTTCAGGCTGTTTCGCCAGGTGATCCTGCCTGGCGCCCTGCCTTCGATCCTGGTGGGCGTGCGCTTTGCCCTGGGTTTCATGTGGCTGACGCTGATCGTGGCGGAAACCATCTCGGCCAGCGCCGGCATCGGCTATCTGGCGATGAATGCCCGGGAGTTCCTGCAGACCGATGTGGTGGTGCTGGCGATTCTTCTGTATGCCGTGCTGGGCAAATTGGCTGACCTTGCCGCTCGTGGGCTTGAGCGGGTCTGGCTGCGTTGGCACCCGGCCTACCAAGTGAACAAGGGAGGTGCCGCATGACCGCCCAACAACCTCCGCGCCTGCTGCGTGGCATTCCGCTGGCGGTGCGCAAGCTGCAAAAAACCTTCGGCACACGCCAGGTGTTGCGCGACATCGACCTGCATATCCCGGCCGGGCAGTTCGTGGCCGTGGTCGGTCGCAGCGGCTGTGGCAAAAGTACCTTGCTGCGGTTGCTGGCCGGGCTCGATCAACCCACCGATGGTCAACTGTTGGCGGGCTCGGCGCCGCTGAGTGCCGCGCAACAGGACACGCGGTTGATGTTCCAGGAAGCGCGTTTGCTGCCCTGGAAAAAAGTCATCGACAACGTCGGCCTCGGGCTCAAGGGCAACTGGCGCCCGCAGGCGTTGCAGGCACTGGAAGCCGTCGGTTTGGCCGACCGCGCCCATGAGTGGCCGGCGGCGTTGTCCGGCGGGCAGAAACAACGAGTGGCCCTGGCCCGCGCGCTGATTCATCAGCCACGCCTGTTGTTGCTCGACGAACCCTTGGGGGCGCTGGATGCACTGACCCGTATCGAGATGCAGCAACTGATCGAAAACCTCTGGCAGCAGCACGGCTTCACGGTGTTGCTGGTGACCCACGACGTCAGCGAGGCGGTAGCGATTGCCGATCGGGTGATCCTGATCGAGGACGGCCAGATCGGCCTCGACCTGCCCATCGACCTGCCACGCCCACGGGTCCGCGGCTCTCATCGCCTGGCGAGCCTGGAAACCGAAGTTCTCAACCGTGTTCTGTCCTTGCCCGGCCAACCGCCGGAACCCGAACCCGTTTCACCCTTGCCCACGCAACTGCGTTGGGCGCAATAACTTCATCCAGACAGGAATCGACACCATGACTATCAAAGCCATCAACGTACGCAACCAGTTCAAAGGCACCATCAAGGAAATCGTCGAAGGCGACGTGCTGTCGGAAATCGACGTGCAGACCGCGTCGGGCATCGTCACGTCGGTCATCACTACCCGCTCGGTCAAGGAGCTGGAACTGGCGATCGGCAGCGAAGTGATTGCCTTCGTCAAATCCACCGAGGTGTCTATCGCCAAGTTGTGAGCGATGCGTCACCCGCAGCCCCGGACGGCGTGAGCCCTTCGGGGCTTTTTGGTTTTTTGGCAGCTTGTGAATTAGCGTTGGTGAAGCTGGAGGGGGACTTTGTGGCGAGGGGATTTATCCCCGCTGGGCTGCGAAGCGGCCCCAAACCAGGCAACTCGATGTGCCAGGAAGATGAGTTCACTGCTTTAGGGCTGCTGCGCAGCCCAACGGGGCGGTGCGACGTTTCGCTAAATCCCCTCGCCACATGGATCAGGGCGCTTCACGCTTGGGCAGATACGGCGGCAGGTACAACCCCAGGTACGCATCGAACACCCGCATGCCTTCTTCGGCCATGCGCGGGGTGATCTGGCCGTGTTGTTGTACCGAGCGGGCGTAGACGCGGTCGCCCAGTTCCATGGCCAGGGCGAATACGTCGACGTCTTTGGGCAAGCTCGGCAGCTCGAAATGGTGGTTGAACACCTTATGCATCAGGTCGCCCAGCTCGAGGTCGTGCTGGCGGTCGGCCTGGATGACTTCGGTCAGGCCGTGCTGGGCCAGGATCAGTTGGCGAGCGGCGGCGTCCTGGCTGTAGATGGTGAGCATGCGCTGCTCCACCAGCCGTGACAGGTCGTGCCAGTGGTTCAACGCCGCATGATCAATCGGTGCTTGCAGGCCGGCGCGAAAGGCGGCGTGGATGTCGGCGGTCAGGGCTTCGAGCAGGGCCGGGACGCTGGCGAAGAAGTGGTACACGGAAGAGGGCGGGATCCCGGCGCGCTCGGCGACGCTGTAGATCGACAGGCTGGCCACACCTTCGGCGGCAAGCAGCGTACGGGCGGCATCAAGAATGGTGTCGATCCGGGCCTGGCTGCGTGCGCGGGGTTTGCGGGGGGTGGCGATGCGCGTCATGGACGTCTCCTGCGGGGCTGCCGGGCATTGTACGAGTCGGGTCCTGTGTTGTCTTCCCGGCCCTCATCGCGGGCAAGCCTTGCTCCCACAGAGCAATACATTGTGAATCAGACCAAATGATCACAAAGCCCCCCTGTGGGAGCTTTGTGAATGAGACCAAATGATCACGAAGAACCCCTGTGGGAGCTGAGCTTGCTCGCGATCCGCCGAAGGCGGCCATCCCCCCAGATACAAAAAAACGCCGCAGGCCATAAGGCCTGCGGCGTTTCTTGTTTACCGCAACCGCTTACACGGTATGCAGGTACCAGTTGTACTCGAGGTCGGAGATGGAGTGTTCGAACTCCTCCAGCTCGCTTTCCTTGCAGGCCACGAATATATCGATGTATTTCGGGTCGATGTACTTGGCCATGACTTCGCTGTCGTCCAGCTCGCGCAGGGCATCGCGCAAGTTGTTCGGCAGGCTTTGCTCGTTCTGCTCGTAGCTGTTGCCTTCCACCGGCGCACCGGGCTCGATCTTGTTGGTCAGGCCATGGTGTACGCCCGCCAGCACGGCGGCCATCAGCAGGTACGGGTTGGCATCGGCGCCGGCGACGCGGTGTTCCAGGCGCACGGCATCGGCCGAACCGGTAGGGACGCGCAAGGCCACGGTGCGGTTGTCCAGGCCCCAGGTCGGCGAGTTCGGCACGTAGAACTGTGCGCCGAAACGACGGTAGGAGTTGACGTTAGGGCAGAGGAAAGCCATCTGCGCGGGCAGGGTCTCGAGCACACCGCCGATCGCGTGACGCAGTGCGGCGTTCTGCTCGGGATCCTCGCTGGCAAAAATATTCTTGCCATCTTTATCAAGAATCGAGATGTGGACGTGCAGACCATTACCCGCCTGGCCCGGATAAGGCTTGGCCATGAAGGTGGTGTCCATTTCATGGTCGTAGGCGATGTTCTTGATCAGACGCTTGAGCAGGACCGCATAGTCGCAGGCCTTGATCGGATCGGCCACGTGGTGCAGGTTCACTTCGAACTGCGCCGGGGCACTTTCCTTGACGATGGCGTCGGCGGGAATGCCTTGCTCCTTGGCCCCTTCCAGAATGTCCTGGAGGCAATCGACGTATTCGTCGAGGTCATCGATCAGGTAGACCTGGGTCGAGTGCGGGCGTTTGCCGGAGATCGGCGAGCGAGGCGGTTGTGGGCGTCCATTCACGTTCTCCTGGTCGATCAGGTAGAACTCCAGCTCGAATGCGGCGCAGATAGTCAGGCCCAGTTCATCGAACTTGGTCACGACTTGGCGCAGGACTTCACGCGGGTCGGCGAAGAAAGGCTCGCCTTCGAGTTCGTGCATGGTCATCAACAGTTGCGCAGTGGGGCGCTTCTGCCAAGGCTCGTTGCACAGGGTGTCAGGGATTGGATAGCAGATCCGGTCGGCATCGCCGATGTCCAGACCCAGGCCGGTGCTTTCCACCGTAGAGCCGTTGATATCCAGGGCAAATAAAGAGGCCGGCAGGTTGATGCCTTTCTCGTAAACCTTGTGGAGGCTGGTGCGTTCTATGCGCTTGCCGCGCACCACACCATTCATATCCGCAATCAGAAGGTCAACGTACAGAACCTCAGGATGTTCCTTAAGGAACGCGTTCGCTTCGTTAAGCTGAACGGCACGCGGGGGTACCGACATGATGCAACACCTTTGTTGTTAAAAATATCAATCATTGATCTCTTCGAAAGCCAGTCAACCCGAACGGCATGCCGAAGTCAAGCAGGGCCTTTTTTGCCCTAAAAAAGCACCTTCAAGGCTTTTTTGAGGCAATTTAGGGCGTTTTTTTCCCTTTAAGGGTCTTGGCGCCCGCGGGCTTGAGCGGGCCGTGTTGTATTTTTTACGGGGGTGTTGTGTAAAAAAATGAACAAGGCTAAGCTCGATTCAAACCCATAACAGCAATAATACCGGGGTGCTTCATGTCTCGCCTGCCGTTAATCGGCGTCACCACCTGCTCCAGGCAGATTGGTCTGCATGCTTATCACATCAGTGGCGATAAATATTCCCGGGCTGTCGCGACAGCCGCCAAGGGCCTGCCAGTGCTGCTTCCGTCCCTGGCGGATCTGTTCCCGCCGTCCGATATTCTGGACGCCCTGGACGGTATTCTCTTTACCGGCTCTCCTTCCAATGTAGAACCTTTTCATTACCAGGGCCCGGCCAGTGCGCCAGGCACTGCTCATGATCCTGCACGGGACGCCACCACCCTGCCGCTGATCCGCGCCGCTGTTGATGCGGGCATCCCGTTGCTGGGCATTTGCCGAGGTTTCCAGGAGATGAACGTAGCCTTTGGCGGCAGCCTGCATCAGAAAGTTCACGAAGTCGGAACCTTCATCGATCATCGTGAAGACGATACTCAAGCGGTGGATGTCCAATACGGTCCTGCCCACGCCGTGCATATCCAGCCTGGCGGTGTACTGGCAGGCCTGGGGCTGCCCCAGCTAATGGAGGTCAACTCGATCCACAGCCAAGGCATCGAGCGCCTGGCACCTGGGTTGCGAGCCGAAGCGGTGGCCCCCGACGGCCTGATCGAGGCTGTTTCGGTGCCAGAAGGCAAGGCTTTTGCTTTAGGTGTGCAATGGCACCCCGAATGGGAGGTAAGCTCTAACCCGCACTACCTTGCGATTTTCCAGGCATTTGGCGATGCCTGCCGAGCAAGGGCAGCACAACGCGACGCCGATGCGTCAAACAACGCCTGACGACTAATAGCAGTCAGGAAACTCACGCCTAGAGGCATTTATGAGTAACAACCTCGACCAGCTCACCGATTGGTTGAAAGACCACAAGATCACAGAAGTCGAATGCATGATTGGCGACCTCACCGGTATCACCCGGGGCAAGATCTCGCCGACCAACAAGTTCATCGCCGAGAAAGGCATGCGCCTGCCCGAGAGCGTTCTGCTCCAGACCGTGACGGGCGACTATGTCGAAGACGACATCTATTACGAACTGCTCGACCCTGCCGACATCGACATGATCTGCCGCCCGGACGAGAACGCAGTATTCCTTGTGCCCTGGGCCATCGAGCCCACAGCCCAGGTCATCCACGACGCCTACGACAAGCAGGGCAACCCCATCGAGCTGTCGCCGCGCAACGTGCTCAAGAAAGTACTCAAGCTCTACGCCGACAAGGGTTGGCAGCCGATCGTCGCACCGGAAATGGAGTTCTACCTGACCAAGCGCAGCGACGACCCGGACTTTCCGCTGCAACCGCCCGTTGGCCGCTCCGGCCGCCCGGAAACCGGCCGGCAGTCTTTCTCGATCGAAGCGGCCAACGAATTCGACCCGCTGTTCGAAGACGTCTACGACTGGTGCGAACTGCAGGAGCTGGACCTCGATACCCTGATCCACGAGGACGGCACGGCGCAGATGGAAATCAATTTCCGTCATGGCGATGCCCTGTCCCTGGCCGACCAGATCCTGGTGTTCAAGCGCACTATGCGCGAAGCGGCACTCAAGCACGACGTGGCTGCCACCTTCATGGCCAAGCCCATGACCGGCGAGCCGGGCAGTGCGATGCACTTGCACCAGAGCATCATCGACAAGGAAACCGGCAAGAACGTCTTCTCCAATGAAGACGGGACCATGAGCGATCTGTTCCTGCACCACATCGGTGGCCTGCAGAAATTCATCCCCGAGCTGTTGCCGCTGTTCGCCCCCAACGTCAACTCGTTCCGCCGCTTCCTGCCGGACACGTCGGCGCCGGTGAACGTGGAGTGGGGCGAAGAGAACCGCACCGTGGGCTTGCGCGTGCCGGATGCCGGGCCGCAGAACCGTCGGGTGGAAAACCGCTTGCCGGGCGCCGATGCCAACCCGTACCTGGCGATTGCCGCCAGCCTGCTGTGTGGCTTCATCGGTATGGTCGAAGGCATCAACCCGAGCGCGCCGGTGGTGGGCCGAGGCTACGAACGCCGCAACCTGCGTTTGCCGCTGACCATCGAAGACGCCCTGGAACGCATGGAAAACAGCACCACCATCGAGAAATACCTGGGCAAGAAATTCATCACAGGCTACGTCGCGGTCAAGCGGGCCGAGCATGAAAACTTCAAGCGCGTGATCAGTTCGTGGGAGCGGGAATTCCTGCTCTTTGCCGTCTGAAGCGCCGGGCGGGGCTGCTTCAGGCAGCTTCGCCCTCACCGATAACAGGAGAATTGGCATGACCCGCAATAACCCGCAAACCCGTGAATGGCAGGCCCTGAGCAACGATCACCACCTGGCGCCGTTCAGCGACTTCAAGCAGCTCAAAGAGAAAGGCCCGCGCATCATCACTCACGCCAAGGGCGTCTACCTCTGGGACAGTGAAGGCAACAAGATCCTCGACGGCATGGCCGGCCTCTGGTGCGTGGCTGTCGGTTATGGCCGCGAGGAACTGGCCGACGCCGCCAGCCAACAGATGCGCGAGCTGCCGTACTACAACCTGTTCTTCCAGACCGCCCACCCGCCGGTGCTGGAATTGTCCAAAGCCATCGCCGACATCGCCCCTGAAGGCATGAACCACGTGTTCTTCACCGGCTCCGGCTCCGAGGGCAACGACACCATGCTGCGGATGGTCCGCCACTATTGGGCGATCAAGGGCCAACCGAACAAGAAAGTCATCATCAGCCGCAAGAACGGTTATCACGGTTCGACCGTGGCCGGCGCGAGCCTGGGCGGCATGACCTATATGCATGAACAGGGCGACTTGCCGATCCCGGGCATTGTCCACATCGCCCAGCCTTATTGGTTCGGCGAAGGCGGCGACATGAGCCCCGAAGAGTTCGGCGTGTGGGCGGCCAACCAGTTGGAAGAAAAGATCCTGGAGCTCGGCGTGGACAACGTCGGTGCCTTCATCGCCGAGCCGATCCAGGGCGCCGGCGGCGTGATCGTGCCGCCGGACAGCTACTGGCCGCGCATGAAGGAAATCCTCGCCAAGTACGACATCCTGTTCGTGGCCGACGAAGTGATCTGTGGCTTCGGCCGTACCGGTGAGTGGTTCGGTACCGACCATTACGGGTTGAAACCGCACATGATGACCATCGCCAAGGGCCTGACCTCCGGCTACATCCCCATGGGCGGGCTGATCGTGCGTGACGACGTGGTCGCGGTGCTCAACGAAGGCGGCGACTTCAACCACGGGTTTACCTATTCCGGTCACCCGGTGGCCGCGGCAGTGGCCCTGGAAAACATCCGCATCCTGCGCGACGAAAAAATCATCGAGCGCGTCCATGCTGAAACGGCACCCTATTTGCAGCAGCGTTTGCGGGAACTGAACGATCATCCGCTGGTGGGTGAAGTGCGCGGTGTCGGTTTGCTGGGGGCGATCGAGCTGGTTCAGGACAAGGCCACGCGCAAGCGCTACGAAGGCAAGGGCGTGGGCATGATCTGCCGGCAGTTCTGCTTCGATAACGGGCTGATCATGCGCGCGGTGGGCGACACCATGATCATTGCGCCGCCGCTGGTGATCAGCAAGGCCGAGATCGATGAATTGGTGACCAAGGCGCGGCAGTGCCTGGACCTGACGCTCAGTGCGTTGCAAGGCTAAGTGCTAGGCTCTGAGCGAGGTGCCTGCAAGGGCCTCGCCCAGCGAGAATAAAAGGCTGGGCTTGTGTTGAAAGCCTGGCCTGTACCTTGCCAGACTACCGACCGTTCAAGTTGCCCGCGAGCTGGCTACTGAACTGTGGCTAAGAAGAATAACTGGAGCATTTTTTCATGAAGGCATTAGGTATGAAGATAGCTGGCAAGACCCTCCTCGCCATGTCCCTGATGGGCGTGATGGCGGGCGCTGTTCAGGCGGACGACAAAGTGCTGCACGTCTATAACTGGTCCGACTACATTGCGCCGGACACCGTCGCCAAGTTCGAGAAAGAGTCGGGGATCAAAGTCGTCTACGACGTGTTCGATAGCAACGAAACCCTGGAAGCCAAGTTGCTGGCCGGCAAATCCGGTTACGACATCGTGGTGCCGTCGAACAACTTCCTGGCCAAGCAGATCAAGGCCGGGGTCTACCAGAAACTCGACAAGTCCAAGTTGCCCAACTGGAAAAACCTGAACACCGACCTGCTCAAGGCCGTTTCCGTGAGCGACCCGGGTAACGAACACGCCTTCCCGTACATGTGGGGTTCGATCGGCATTGGTTTCAACGCCGAGAAGGTCAAGGCCGCGCTGGGTGCCGACGCACCGACCAACTCGTGGGACCTGCTGTTCAAACCGGAAAACGCGGCCAAGCTGAAAGCCTGTGGCATCAGCTTCCTCGACTCGCCGACCGAGATGATCCCGGTGGCACTGCACTACCTGGGCTACCCGACCGACAGCCAGGACAAGAAACAACTGGCTGAAGCCGAGGCACTGTTCCTCAAGATCCGTCCTTCGATCGGCTACTTCCACTCCTCCAAGTACATCTCCGACCTGGCCAACGGCAACATCTGCGTAGCGGTCGGCTACTCGGGCGACATCTACCAGGCCAAGTCCCGCGCGGCCGAAGCCGGCGGCAAGGTTAAAGTCAGCTACAACATTCCGAAGGAAGGTGCTGGCAGCTTCTTCGACATGGTCGCCATCCCCAAGGATGCCGAGAACGTCGAGGGTGCCTACAAGTTCATGACCTTCCTGCATAAGCCGGAAATCATGGCTGAAATCACCGACACCGTGAGCTTCCCGAACGGCAACGCGGCCTCCACGCCGCTGGTCAGCAAGGAAATCACCAGCGATCCGGGCATCTACCCGCCGGCAGACGTGCAAGCCAAGCTTTACGCGATTGCCGACCTGCCCGCCGCGACCCAGCGGATCATGACCCGCAGCTGGACCAAGATCAAATCCGGTAAATAAGCCGGCCTGAAGCATCCTCCTGTTGTCGCTGCCATCGCGGCGGCGGCAACAGGAGCAATTAAATAACTAAAAGTTTTGCTGGATCGGTTTATCGAGGGTAAGTTGCGCGCCGGTTTTGTTGCAGGGCCTCTCTTGGCCAAGTAACGGGGGCAACTTGGGCCCAACTATTTAAGAGGACCTCCACGTGCCAGTCTTTTCTTTGTTACGTAACGCCTTGCTGGTCGGTGCCGGCCTGACGCTCGCCGTCAGCGTCCAGGCCGCCTCCACCGTGCATATTTATAATTGGTCGGACTACATCGGCGAGACCACCCTGGCGGATTTCGAAAAAGCCACTGGCATCAAGCCGGTGTATGACGTGTTCGACTCCAACGAAACCCTGGAAGGCAAGTTGCTGGCCGGGCGTACCGGTTATGACGTGGTGGTGCCGTCCAACCACTTCCTGGGCAAGCAGATCAAGGCCGGGGCGTTCCAGAAGCTCGACAAGGCGCAGTTGCCCAACTACGCCAACCTCGACCCTGTGCTGCTCAAACGCCTGGAAAAGAACGACCCGGGCAACCAGTACGCCGTGCCTTACCTATGGGGCACCAACGGCATTGGCTACAACGTCGAGAAGATCAAGGCAGTCCTGGGCGTCGACAAGATCGATTCGTGGGCCATGCTGTTCGAGCCGGAAAACATCAAGAAGCTGTCCAGCTGCGGTGTTTCGTTCCTCGACTCGGGCGACGAGATGATCCCGGCGATGCTCAATTACCTGGGCCTGAACCCCAACAGCGAAGACCCTGAAGACTACAAGAAGGCCGAGGCTCAGCTCCTCAAGATCCGGCCTTACGTGACCTACTTCAACTCCTCCAAGTACATCTCCGACCTGGCCAATGGCGAGATCTGCGTGGCCGCCGGTTTCTCCGGTGACATCTTCCAGGCCCGTGAACGCGCCAGCGAAGCCGGCAAGGGCGTCGAAATCGCCTACGTGATCCCCAAGGAAGGCGGCAACCTCTGGTTCGACATGCTGGCGATCCCGCGTGACGCCACCAACGTCAAGCAAGCGCACGCGTTCATCAACTATGTGCTCAAGCCTGAGGTGATTGCCCAGGTCAGCGACGTTGTCGGTTATGCCAACCCGAACCCGAAGGCTGGCGAGCTGATGGATCAGAAAGTACGCACCGACGAAGCGGTTTACCCACCGCAAGCGGTCGTCGACAAGCTCTACGTCAACTCCGAGTTGCCGCCCAAGATCCAACGACTCATGACCCGCAGCTGGACCAAGGTCAAGTCGGGTAAATAACGTCAACACTCTTAGGTTCGTCCACGTGGGGCGAACTGCAAATTCTGTGGGAGTTTCGTAAATGGCAGTTGCCTCCGGCGCCTATAAGAAAGCCCTCGAGGGCGACCAGACACCCAAGCAGGTGTTGGTCAAAATCGACCGGGTCACGAAAAAGTTCGACGAGACGATTGCCGTGGACGATGTGTCCCTGGAAATCAAGAAAGGCGAGATATTTGCCTTGCTCGGCGGTTCGGGATCGGGCAAATCCACCTTGCTGCGCATGCTGGCCGGTTTCGAGCGGCCCACCGAGGGACGGATTTTCCTCGATGGCGTGGACATCACCGACATGCCGCCTTACGAGCGGCCGATCAACATGATGTTCCAGTCCTACGCTTTGTTCCCCCACATGACTGTGGCGCAGAACATCGCCTTCGGCCTGCAGCAGGACAAGATCCCGAAAGCCGAGGTCGATGCCCGCGTGGCTGAAATGCTCAAGCTGGTGCAGATGAGCCAATACGCCAAGCGCAAGCCGCACCAGCTCTCCGGCGGCCAGCGTCAACGCGTGGCCCTGGCCCGTTCCCTGGCCAAGCGCCCGAAGCTGTTGTTGCTCGACGAGCCAATGGGCGCCCTGGACAAGAAGCTGCGCTCGCAAATGCAGCTTGAGCTGGTGGAGATCATCGAGCGGGTCGGCGTGACCTGCGTCATGGTGACCCACGACCAGGAAGAGGCCATGACCATGGCCGAACGCATCGCGATCATGCACCTGGGCTGGATCGCCCAGATCGGCAGCCCGATCGACATCTACGAAACCCCGACCAGCCGGCTGGTCTGCGAGTTCATTGGCAACGTCAACATCTTCGAGACCGAAGTGGTGGACGACGCCGAAGGCCACGCGGTGCTGACCTGCAAGGACCTGGACCGCAACATCTACGTGGGCCACGGCATCAGCACCTCGGTGCAGGACAAGTCCGTGACCTACGCCATTCGCCCGGAAAAGCTGCTGGTCACGTCCGAGCAGCCGACCTGTGAGCACAACTGGTCCAGCGGCAAGGTCCATGACATCGCCTACCTGGGCGGCCACTCGGTGTTCTACGTCGAGTTGCCGAGTGGCAAGCTGGTGCAGTCCTTCGTCGCCAACGCCGAACGCCGTGGCCAGCGTCCGACCTGGGGCGACCAGGTGTTCGTCTGGTGGGAAGACGACAGCGGCGTGGTGCTTCGCTCATGAACCTGCGCAAACTCAAACGCCGACTCGATCGAATAACTCCCGGTGGCCGCCAACTGGTCATCGGGGTGCCCTTCATCTGGCTGTTCCTGTTCTTCATGCTGCCGTTCTTCATCGTCCTGAAGATCAGCTTCGCCGAAGCCGACGTCGCCATTCCGCCGTACACCGAGATCTACAGCTACGTCGACCAGAAGCTGCAGGTGCTGCTCAACCTCGCCAACTACGCGATGCTGAGCGAGGACGAGCTGTACATCGCCGCCTACCTAGGCTCGCTGAAGATGGCGCTGATCAGCACCGTCCTGTGCTTGCTGATCGGTTATCCGATGGCCTATGGCATCGCCAATGCGCGCAAAGAGATGCAGACGGTGCTGGTGCTGCTGATCATGATGCCGACCTGGACCGCGATTTTGATCCGGGTCTACGCGTGGATGGGGATCCTCAGCAACAACGGCCTGCTCAACGGCTTTTTGCTGAGCATGGGGTGGATCAGCGAACCGCTGCAGATCCTCAACACCAACCTGGCGGTGTATATCGGGGTCGTCTACTCCTATCTGCCGTTCATGATCCTGCCGTTGTATGCCAACCTGGTGAAGCACGACTCCAGCTTGCTGGAGGCCGCGTCGGACCTGGGTTCGAGTACCTTCAACAGCTTCTGGAAAATCACCGTGCCGCTGTCCAAGAACGGCATCGTCGCCGGCTGCATGCTGGTGTTCATCCCCGTGGTGGGCGAGTTTGTGATTCCGGAATTGCTGGGTGGTCCGGAAACCCTGATGATCGGCAAAGTGCTGTGGCAGGAATTCTTCAATAACCGAGACTGGCCGGTGGCATCCGCCCTGGCGGTGGTGATGCTGGCGATCCTGATCGTGCCCATCATCCTGTTCAACCGCAGTCAGGCCAAAGAAATGGAGGGCAAGGAATGAAGCGCTTCAGTTTTTCAAGCCTGATGCTGGTGCTGGGTTTTATGTTCATCTACGCGCCGATGTTGATCCTGGTGATCTACTCGTTCAACGCCTCGAAACTGGTGACGGTGTGGGGCGGCTGGTCGATCAAGTGGTACGTCGGCCTGCTGGACAACAGCCAGCTGATGGGGTCGGTGGTGCGCTCGCTGGAGATCGCCTGCTACACGGCGATTGCCGCGGTGGCCCTGGGTACGCTGGCGGCTTTCGTGCTGACCCGCATCACCCACTTCAAGGGCCGCACGCTGTTCGGCGGCCTGGTCACCGCGCCGTTGGTGATGCCGGAAGTCATCACTGGCCTGTCGCTGTTGCTGCTGTTCGTGGCCATGGCCCAGATGATCGGCTGGCCCCAGGAGCGTGGCATCGTCACGATCTGGATTGCCCACACGACGTTCTGCGCGGCCTATGTGGCGGTGGTGGTCTCGGCACGCTTGCGTGAGCTGGACCTGTCCATCGAAGAGGCGGCCATGGACCTCGGTGCGCGGCCGTGGAAGGTGTTCTTCCTGATCACCATCCCGATGATCGCGCCGTCACTGGCGGCGGGGGGCATGATGTCGTTCGCATTGTCTCTGGATGACCTGGTACTGGCGAGCTTCGTCTCCGGTCCCGGCTCGACGACCTTGCCGATGGAAGTCTTCTCGGCGGTGCGCCTGGGGGTGAAACCGGAAATCAACGCCGTGGCGAGCCTGATCCTGCTGGCGGTGTCACTGGTGACTTTCCTGGTCTGGTACTTCAGCCGCCGCGCCGAAGAGAATCGCAAGCGCGCGATCCAGCAAGCCATCGAAGAAAGCGCCGCCGACTCCTGGAAACAACCGGAAGTACGCCGGCCCGAGACCTCGCCGGTCTGAATCTGTGGGAGCGGGCTTGCTCGCGAAAGCG
>NZ_ATLN01000106.1:0-5783 GCF_000416195.1 Pseudomonas sp. CFII68 | reverse complement strand
GACTTGGCGATCGGCGGCCCCGGCACATAGCTGTGGTCCTTGTCGGCGGCCGGGTCCGGTCTCACAACGGCACCTGAGGTCGGATCCTGGATGGACCAGGTCAAGGCGCCGCCGTCCACGGCGCCGGCTGACACGTCATGGGCCAGGGAGTCGCCGGCTGTGGCAATCATGATCAACGGGTTGACGGCAAGACTTCGGGCCGTGATGCCGACCAGCGCCGAGCTGGTGTGGGTACCGTCGGTGGCCGTAACCACCACTCGGATGGAACTGCGTGGCATCTCGGCGGCGGTGGGCGGGGTATACCGACCCGTATTAGTGATGGTTCCCTTGGGCACGGTCTCGCCGAGGATATTGCGCACCGACCAGGTCAAATTACTGCGAGGTGGTTCGGTATTGAATTGCCACGGTGCCGTGTGGGGAATGATCGGTTCCAGATCTGTGATACTGAAGGCGGTTTGTGTAGGGCCGACGTGGCCGAATGCTGCCAGGTCGCCAGGGTAATACACACTGTCGATTTTTACCGAATTGTCACCACGAAATAATAAGCTGTTAAGTGTAAAAATATTAATTTCCGTCACCGGACTAATAAACGTTTCAATAGTCGGACGCAATAGTGCTGCAACCTCTTGTTCAAAGTTTGCTTTTATCTGCGAAAAATTTCGCACTACAAGTGGCTGATTTTGTAATGTCCCTATGTTTACCTCAACGCTTATCTGGTCGCTCTCACGAACAACTTCCAAGACGACCCTTCCGGTTACCGGTTCCATCTTGAACTGAAATCTCCACACGCACTCCCATGCAGTCCATAAATTACCTACCTTGGCGGATAAAGGATTCCGATAATAAGCAATGCAGGGCTGTTCCTTATCACCACTCCACGCCAATGCAAGCTCCCCAGCCAGGTTTCGAACCACAAAATTCGCCACTCCTGGTGTAGGCGCTCCCGAGCTATCTGAGAAATTCGTAATTAAAGATATCAACTTAAATTCATCAAGATACTGCTCCTCAGTAGGAGGTGCTCTATAAAAAACTCTCTGGTAAGCCCCCCTCCCTCCATAGCCAGTAGCTTCAGCGAAGCCATTGACAACATCGAACTCAACCCAAAACGGATTCTCTAGGTTGTGTGCTCTCCTAACCCCTTCCCTAATTATTTTTTTAAACAGCATATCATTACCCAACAACGCTGTAGCCGAATGGCCATCCGGCAACAAATACTTCAGGTCCGCATTATCGATAGGTGCCGTCCCATTATCATCTCCTTCCATGGCGACAAAAACCAGTACCGCCCCCTCTCCCTCATCTTCATTGGCCAACAACCTGGCACCGGCACCCTGTTTATTATGAGTGCGAATAACGAATTTCGAAGGCTTTAGAAATTGATCCGGCTCAAACTTCAATTCGTTCAGTACAAAAACCTTCTGCTCCTCCGGCAACGCCCTGAAGCGTGTCTTGAAACGCTCACCCGCCACCCTTTGCAAGTGCTCGGACGGCATGTCAATCAACCGATAATTCGTACCCTTCGAGATATCGAGCTCCACCCGCCCCGCCGAGGTAACCGACCCCGTGCTCTCCATAAGATTGATATCAAACTTCAACCCTGGGCCATCCAGTACGTTTTTCTCGGAAATCCGAGTAAGTGACCATTGTTGGGCACCTTCCTGTTTGGTGAAAGACAGGTGGGTACCACCGACCTCCTTCATTGTTAATTTCGCTGCCGACGTCTGCAAGTTAGCGCCGATGAAGGACAGTCGCGGCGCGTCCATTTGGTAGTTATGCAGAAAATCCTTTTGCGTCGGTGTGGTGTTGTCCCGAATTTCTTCGGTGATCGGTTGCATGTAATGCTCAGTGCCGAATCGGGTGATGTATTCCTGCAACAACACCTTATTGGTCTCACTGCGTCCATAGGCCAGCACCGCACCCCAGCCCAATGTCCGAGGCTCCACTTTGAGCCAGTCCAACAGCGTATCTACAGAATTGATTTCCATGACAACCTCTCTCACCGATAATAGCGCCGGCGGCTTGTACTCCGGTTTAGCGAACCAGCGTTGCAGTGGTATCTTTAAAGCTCGTAAACGTTTCACCACCGTCAAAGCTGACGCGTGCTTTTAGTGAAAACGGTTCACCAAGCATGAGTGTTTCCAAAAATTGCTTTGGCAGCTTTGCTGTTACTTTTTTGTTTCTGAACTCAGCGTCTGTAACCGGCAGCGCATTACGTACGGGGTATGAGGTATTACCGTTGCCGTCGACGCCAGTGGCTTCCATCATCAACAGCTGCCCTACTGCCATGAATGGCCAAGCATCGAAACCCGAAGACTCGATGATCAAATCCGCGCCGCTAAACGGCACTGCGGCCAGACTCATCTGACCGCCCGAGATGTGCACGGAGGTTGTAGACGGGTAGCGTGTCGCAGGCAACGGCTCGACAAGCAGGTTGAAACGGACAGAAGGTTCACCGTCGACGCAATAAAACACCGGGAAATAACGTCCCTGTGCGACGGTCGACATGTTGGCTGCAATAGCAGTGGATGGAATGTGAAAACGTCTGCCCGAAACAGGATCAGTCGCAACATGGCGCCCACCATTTGGATGCCCTTGCCAATGCACCTCTACGCTGCCCGATCCGATTTCCGCCGTATCGGGCACATTGACATAAGCCCCATTGGTAGTCGCTGCCCAGGTCCCATGGTTGTCCGCACCCGGGGTGACATCTTCAATAATCGGGGCGGGCAGGTGCAGTGGCTTGCTGATATCCAGCAGTAAAGGCTCAGCCGACAGGGCAACACCGGCCCGGGCGTACTGATAAAGCACTTTTACCTGGGCGTTGCTGTTTACTGTCAGCCAGTGCGGCTCGATATAAAACTCGAAAAGACCGCTATCCAATGTCGAACGATCGACCCGCAGGGCCTTGGTAACACTCTTGATTTTCTCGCTACCGGTCCAATACAACAGCACCCAATCGTTATCCTGGAGGTCCGGATGAAACGGTTTGACTTGCAAGGTCAGGCCATCAGGGTAATGTCCCGGGTTGATTGGGCCTGCGGTATGGCCTTTGACCGTGATAGAAGGCAACAAAGCGGAACCGGGATCGACGATGTCAATCCGCTGTTGTTCGGACTCGCTGGGCTGTGCGGGCTGTTCAGCATACTCAACGCGATAGCTGATATCGGCATATTCACCCTCAATAGAACCAATCTCGATATAGGGCACGGTGAACGTCAACGGCTGGTGCAAGTGCTCAGCCCTGATTTCTTTGGACTCCTGATACACAGTTTCCGGTACGCCTTGGAAGTAGCCTTGCCAACTGAAGATGACCTCATCCCCGACACGCATGGCCTGATAGGGCGGTACCACAGCCGTGGCGCCTGCTGAAGTGACATCGGCGGTTTTCACCGACCGGTCGTGAGATTCCTTTATGTGCGGGACCGGCAGCTTGCTGACTTGGAGATGTTTTCCTGCGTAGCAGAATGCTCGAAGCGATTCTGGCCCTCTTTCATCAGAATCCCCCGGCTGCTGGGCTGGGAGCTCTGGGCGTAAGTTCGAGTCCACCATGACTTATTCCTTGAGTATTCAAATTCAAGAGAACATCAGCGATGACACTGTAGGTTTCGTGGGGGAACGCTGTCTACTAACAGAACTGTTAGGTTTCAAGGGCTCATTTCGATGATAACGTTATGTTTAGTTTTCCGCATCAGCCACCACTCGATATGGGACAGTGACCATGAACCCCGTCAAGGCGATCGCTTTCAGCTTATTGTTGGCTAACAATCTTATCTACTCAGTCGTTGCATTTTCGGAGACCAGCCCTTCTATTCCCCCCCGGTCCAACGACAACAATAAAAAAGCGACCAGTTCCCCCGAACAAAACAAGGCAACCGGCACAATTGTACTTAGGGACAAGGAAAATGGTATTTGCAGACTGATTGTGCCAGAACCGGGTACAGCCATAACTTACAGCTTCGTTAACCCCCCGACCCCGCCAGGGTGCTCTGGCTGGAATGACAAAACCCGTTCAATCCAACTGGCTGAATTGCCTTCAGCCACCACCATTTTTTTAGGCGATAGCGGAGATTGCGGAAAGTACAGTAAAAACACATGGATATCACTAAAAACAATAAAGAAACAAACCAGCACGTCGATTATTGAAACTGAATACCTCACCACCTTTCAAAAAAACCAGATAATCGAACCTGGACTGCAAATGGTCGATCTGCAAGTAAATAGCTCATTCAGAGACGAGCTCTCTTGCATCCGAATACAAACTTCAGCCGTACCTCCTTCGCCTTAATTTTCAACTCCTTGATCTTAGTAACGAGGGATTGACCATGACCACTTCCAGTACCGTACATTCCCAAGCCTTCGGCTTCATGAGCTACGTACAAGGCGGTGTTGACCCGCGCACCGGGCAATACACCGTTTCCATCGACCTGCCCGAGGTCCAAAGTAACTGGCTGTGCGGCCCGGCCTTCCCTTTGAACCTGACTTTCAGTCCGATCAATATCCTGGACTCCGGTTTCGGGGTGGGCTGGAACTTGAACTTGAGCCAGTTCACGCCCTCCAACAACATTTTGGCCTTGAGCACCGGGGAAACCTTCAAAGTCACCGGCAGCGGTTCGCTTCCGGATATGAAGGAAAAAAAACTCGACACTTTCCATTTCGAAAATCTGGGCGGCAACCGCTACCGCGTGTTGCATAAGTCGGGGATGGTCGAAGAGCTTCAAGTCGGCGGCGATCTTACCCGGGTCGCCTTGCCTGTGAGCGTGAAGTCGCCTGCCGGCCACAGCCTCACACTTGCCTATACATCGTTCCGTGGCGGACAGTGCCTGCACAGCATCAGCGATGCCCAGGGCGAACTGCTGCAAATCAACCGCCAGGCCAACGATGAGTGGGTGGAGATCCTCGTGCGGCCCTACGACGGCCCTAATGGCACCGCGCTGGCGCGTTATGAAATGAAGCTCAATGCCAGCGGCTGGGTCACCGAGATCGTCTTGCCCACGCCCGACAAGGGCTCCTGGCGTTTTGGCTATGGCAACGGGCCGATTCGCAACATCCTGTGCCTGCACGAAATCAAGACACCGGTTGGCGGTCGGGAAATCCTCACTTATGCCGACACCGGGCACCCTTATCCGGGCGGCGTTGTGCGCCCCAACTTGCCGCGGGTCACCCGCCATCGCAGCTACCCCGACTTTGGCCAGCCAAACGCCGATGAAACGATGGTCGAGGTGCAATTCAGCTACACCAGCCATAACTTCCTCGGCGCCGGTGAAACCGTCAGTTGGGAAGACGGGATGGACCCGCTGTACAAACTGCAGGCCCGTTATGAATACGGCAGCACCGCCCGCTTGATGGTCGGCGGCCAGGTGGCGCGCACAGTCGAACGCAGTTACAACCGTTTTCACTTGCTGGTGGAAGAAAAAACCAAACAGGAACATTGCGTCAAGCGTGTCAGCACCCAGTATTACGCCGAGGATGTGCCGTTCGAGCGCCAGGTCCCGCAGTTCCAGTTCCCCAAGGAAGTCACCACCCGTTGGGAGCTGGACAACGACGCGACCCAATACCGCGCCGAAATCACCCGCAGCGTCTACAACGACCAGGGCAACCATACCGAACAGGTTGAGCCCAACGGTATCAGGACCGTCTACACCTACTATTCCAAGAACGGCGAGGACGGTTGCCCGGCGGACCGTTTCGAACGCAACCTCAAAGACACCACGGTGTACCCATCATCCCAAGGCGAGCCGGGCGCGCCGACGCTGCGCACCCGTCTGCGCTACAGCGCGCACAAG
>NZ_ATLN01000105.1:0-8472 GCF_000416195.1 Pseudomonas sp. CFII68 | reverse complement strand
ATCGGGCGTTCAATCCGGTGTTGATGCGGTTCAACAGCCCGGACAGTTCGAGTCCGTTTGGGGAGGGTGGATTGAATTCATACGCCTATTGCATTGGGGATCCGATAAATCGGATTGATCCAACGGGGCATACTTGGAAACCGTTAAAAGTTGTCTTGAGAAGAGCTGGGCTCATGAGGCCATCAGATTCGGTCACTCAACCCGTCGCCTCTCGAAATCCACCGGCAACAACCGGAACCATTCCATCACAGACCTTCAATAATAAATCCGCGGCAGGGACAACTAGAGACATTATAGCGGGCAATGCCCCTGCCCCATATTCCGGCTATTCTGAGAGGAACATGACGGCTTCTGAACCCGTTCGCCCTGAAGATCCCAATCGTTGGCGTCTGATGCTTTCACTGTTTAGAGCAGATATTAGAAGCCTCTTACAAACTGGAGCAAGACATAGAGCACCTGTTGCAATCATCATAAATCATGCCGAGCGGGTCAACTTTCGGCCTCGAGATCCTGATGCCCCTCCCAGTTACGATGAGTTGTTTCTGCCATCTTACTCAGAGGCGATGAATCGCATTAGGGATGGTCTGAAATAGCCGGTTATGAGTGGTGCCTGGCCGACAGGGGCAGCCAAACCTAACACTTCTGCTAGCTAGACAGCCGACCTTCTGCCTGAACATGATGTTGCTGTCTGTATTGACCACAGAGCACAGCCCATGCCCACCCCAGATAAAACCTTGCTCTGCCGTTACCACTACGACCCACTGGATCGCTTGGCCGCATGCACGCCATCGACCCAGGCCCGCACCCAGCGCTTCTACCTGAAGGAGCGCCTGATCAGCGAAGTCCAAGGCTCGGAGAGACGCTCGATATTCCAGCAGGGCGACCAACTCCTGGCGCAGCAACAGCGCCAGGACGACGCCGTCAAAACCACCTTGCTCGCCACCGATCTGCAACGCTCGGTGCTGCACGCGCTCGATGCCATGCAGCCTCGTCCCCTCGCCTATACGCCCTACGGCCATCGCCCTGCGGAAAACGGCTTACTCAGCCTGCTCGGCTTCAACGGCGAACGGCCGGACCCGGTGACGGGGCATTATTTGTTGGGCAATGGGTATCGGGCGTTCAATCCGGTGTTGATGCGGTTTAACAGCCCGGACAATTTGAGTCCGTTTGGGGAGGGTGGGTTGAATGCATATGGGTACTGCGAGGGAGATCCGATAAATAAAAGCGATTCAACTGGGCGCTTTTCCTTTTTCTCAAAATTAAAGCTGAGATTCTGGAAGCCACTTTCAAAACACAACAATCGCAAAACACCTGCCACGCCATATAATTTAGTAGGGATTTATAAAAAAAAGGAAACACACCAACTCTCCACAACGACCAAACCATACCGAACCGATAGAACACAACCATTAGAGTCTGCCCTCGCCAAACCCAGCTCAAATTCACAGCCTCCCACCCCCGCACAAAGGAAAACATCACTAGATTTGTTTATCGAAACAGCCAAAAAAGAACTAACAAAAAGCGATCAGCGAAGAATCAAATCATTAATCGAGTCTCTTCCTTCAGAAAACCACAGCCAGCAACAGATAACGCACATCATGATTCGCGCCATAGATAAAAGATCTATAACCATAGAACAAAAATACAACTATCAAGGGATTACGCCTAGCGCCGCAACCAAAGAAATTCGCAATCCACAATCCACCAAAGCTAACACTTCTACTAGCTAGACCACTGCCCTTAAAAATGATGTTCCTATTCGTATTTCTCAGAGTAAAGCCCGATGCCCTCCACAGATAAAACCTTGCTCTGCCGTTACCACTACGACCCACTGGATCGCTTGGTCGCCTGCACACCCTCGGCCCAGGCCCACACCCAGCGCTTCTACCTGAAGGAGCGCCTGACCAGCGAGATCCAGGGCTCGGTACAGCGCTCGATATTCCAACAGGGCGATCAACTCCTGGCCCAACAACAGCGCCAGGACGACGCCGTCGAAACCACCTTGCTCGCCACCGATCAGCAACGCTCGGTGCTGCACGCGCTAGATACCACGCAGCCTCATCCCCTAGCCTATACGCCTTACGGCCACCGTGCCCCGGAAAACGGCTTACTCAGCCTGCTCGGCTTCAACGGCGAACGGCCGGATCCGGTGACGGGGCATTATTTGTTGGGGAATGGGTATCGGGCGTTCAATCCGGTATTGATGCGGTTTAACAGCCCGGACAGTTTGAGTCCGTTTGGGGAGGGAGGGTTGAATGCTTACGCCTATTGCGTGGGGGATCCGGTGAATAAGACAGATCCCACCGGGCATTTCCCTAACCTATGGAAAGGTATATTAAACCGCCTGAACCTTCGAACACCCAGGCCCCGCGCAGCCGCCACATCTCCAGCGGCCATTGGCGGCGCAGCAAACACTGTTATGCCCAACAGGCGCCCAGCTGCACCCCCTCCTTATGCTGACGCAGAAGATGGCTGGAACCAGATACATGGGAATCCAATCGAGGCATCTTCTGCTTATAACGACTCGCCACCTCACTACGCTGATCACAGATCGGATCCCATAGTCCTTTATCGCGAGCCGCCACCTCAACACCCTCTTGTTGCGTCAATTACCGCACCGATTGAAGTTGTCGCTCCTGCGCATGCTCCCCCTCCAGCTCCCACACCGCGTAGACGGCCGTTTGGATCACACCATTTAGATTCTTCGGGCAGGGTTATCTCCCCTACCAGCAGTAGCCGTCAAGCGAGCCAAGATAGAGGCCCATCCAACCCCCTTGTGCGAGTCATCCAAGAAAGAGCAGCCCAACTACGCCGAGGAAGGTCGAGGAATTAGAAATTGCCGATAACCATGAAAAAGTTCTACTCGAATCGGTCGTAACTCTCCTCGGCGCACTTGAGTAGGGTCCGCCAAACCAAATCGCTTCGGTCCCGAAACGCCGCCGCTGGGATGCACTGAACAAAAAAGGGCGACATCACTGTCGCCCTTTCCCCGTCTTGCCCTTTACCGCTTACGCCGCACTAAACAACTTATGCGGATCAATCACAAACTTCTTCGGCACACCTGCATCGAACTCGCCATAACCCTTCGGCGCATCATCCAGGCTGATCACCTGCACACCCACGATTTCAGCAATGTTGATACGGTCCCACATGATCGCCTGCATCAACTGGCGGTTGTACTTCATCACTGGCGTCTGGCCGGTGTGGAAGCTGTGGGATTTGGCCCAGCCCAGGCCGAAGCGGATGCTCAGGCTGCCCATTTTCGCCGCTGCATCGACAGCGCCCGGGTCTTCGGTGACGTAGAGGCCGGGGATGCCGATTTTGCCGGCCACGCGGACCACGCCCATCAATGAGTTGAGCACGGTGGCCGGGGCTTCGTGCTTGACGCCGTCATGGCCGTGGCCGCGGGCTTCGAAGCCGACGCAGTCGACGGCGCAATCTACCTCTGGCTCGCCCAACAGTGCGGCGATTTGCTCGTGCAGCGGGGTGTCGGTGGACAGGTCGACAATTTCGAAGCCTTGAGCCTTGGCGTGGGCCAGGCGGATGGAGTTGACGTCGCCAATGATCACCACAGCCGCGCCCAGCAGACGGGCGGAAGCGGCGGCCGCCAGGCCAACCGGGCCGGCACCGGCGATGTAGACGGTGCTGCCAGGGCCAACACCAGCCGTCACGGCGCCGTGGTAACCGGTGGGCAGGATGTCGGACAGGCAGGTCAGGTCGCGGATTTTCTCCATGGCCTTGTCGCGGTCCGGCAGTTTCAGCAGGTTGAAGTCGGCGTACGGCACCAGTACGTATTCGGCCTGGCCGCCGGTCCAGTCGCCCATGTCCACGTAACCGTAGGCACCGCCGGCACGGGCCGGGTTGACGGTCAGGCAGACGCCAGTGTGTTGTTCTTTGCAGGAACGGCAGCGCCCGCAAGCCACGTTGAACGGCACCGACACCAGATCACCGATTTTCAGGTTCTCGACGTCGCTGCCCTTTTCGATCACTTCACCGGTGATTTCGTGACCCAGGACCAGACCGGTCTGGGCGGTGGTACGGCCGCGCACCATGTGTTGGTCGGAGCCGCAGATGTTGGTGGAGACCACGCGCAGGATGACACCGTGCTCAATCTTCCTGCCGCGCGGGTCCTGCATTTTTGGATAGTCGATTTTCTGTACTTCGACCTTGCCGTTGCCGAGATACACGACACCACGATTACCAGACATGCTTTCACCTCGCTGTTGTTTTTGTGGAACTGCGTTGCCCAGGCAGGCAGCGCGTTGATTGCTCGGGTTACAGATGCTGTTTTTGCGTTGTTAGTAATGGCCTCTTCGCGAGCAAGCCCGCTCCCACATTCGACTGCATTCCAAAGGTGGAACGCGGTCGAATGTGGGAGCGGGCTTGCTCGCGAAGGCGTCCATCACAGCACCACAGTACGATTGGCGTTCAAGAACACCCTTCGCTCGATGTGATACCCCACGGCCCGGGCCAGGGTGAGCCCTTCGATGTCCCGGCCCTTGGCGATCAGGTCTTCGGGATAGTGGCTGTGGTCCACCACTTCCACGCCCTGGGCGATGATCGGACCTTCATCCAGGTCGTTGTTGATGTAGTGCGCCGTGGCGCCCACCAGTTTCACGCCTTTGTTGTAGGCCTGGTGATACGGCTTGGCGCCCTTGAAGCCCGGCAGCAGCGAGTGATGGATGTTGATCGCCTTGCCGTCGAGCTTGCGGCACAACTCCGGCGACAGCACTTGCATGTAGCGGGCAAGGATCACCAGCTCAGCACCGGTGTCTTCGATCACCTGCCACACCTGCCGCTCCTGGGAGGGCTTGTCGTTCGGGTCCAGGGGGAAATGGTAGTAGGGAATCTGGTGCCAGTCGGCCAGCGGCTTGAGGTCGGGGTGGTTGGACACCACGGCCACCACGTCCATGGACAACTGGCCGATGCGCTGGCGGTAGAGCAAGTCGTTGAGGCAGTGATCGGCCTTGGAGACCATGATCACCACTTTGGGCCGGTAGTTGGGCGGCGTCAGTTCGAACACCATGCCGAAGGCTTGCGCGCGTTCGGCCAGGCCGGAACGGAAATTCTGCTCGTCAAAACCGTCGGGTTGACGAAACTCCACGCGAATGAAGAAGCGCCCCGAGAGTCGGTCGTCGAAGGAGTGGTGCTCGGTGACGTAGCAGCCCTGCTCGAACAGAAAGCGGGTCACCGCGTCCACCGTGCCGAGCACGCTGGGGCAGTCGGCAGTCAAGATCCATGTGTCTGGGGCGCGGCTCATTGCGGTGACTCCTGTTTGTTATGGATACCCCCGCCGGACACAGAACCTGTGGCGGAGGATTTATCTGTGGGAGCAAAGCTTGCTCGCGATAAAAACAACGCGGTCTATCTGGAACTCAAGCGCCTGCATCGCGAGCAAGCTTTGCTCCCACAGTCTTTCTTCCACTGTCTTGCTTCCACAGTCTGGCTGCATCAAGGACTGCGGTGTTTCAGGCCTGCACGCTCAACCCATACTCAGCCGCGGCATCCTGCAACCACAGCCACCAGTAATCCGAGAAGCTGCGGCGGATCACCAGTTCCCAGGTGTCTTCGCCCGTGTGGCGGATCACCAGTTGCGACTTGGCGAACACCGTGCCCACGGCCTTGCCCACCGGGAAGTTGCTTGGGTGAACATCGTAGCTGGTGGACTTCATCAGCACGTCGCGCACGTTCGGGCCGGACAGTTCGAGGATCTGCTGGCCGCCGCTGACGTTGACGATCTGGATGTGCAGGTCGCCCAGGGCTTCGCGCAGTTTCTGCTCGGCGGCGAACTCTTCGCCGGTGGGCACCACCAGCAGCCATTCGTCCGGGCCGAGCCATTGCAGGCTGGTTTCACCCTTGACGATGACGGTCAGCGCACCTGGCAATTCCAGGCCCAGGGCCTTGTGCACGCCGGCGGCGAACGCCGGGTCGTGACCGTCGCCACGAAGGGTCAGGTGGCCCAGGAGTTTTTTCTCGCGCACGGTCACGCCGGCGTTCTTGCGGCCCTTGCCTACCAGGCTGGCGAGGTCGGCATGGTGCAGCGACGACTCGGCCTTGGCCCCGGTGGTTGGGCGTTGTGGGTACACGTTGACTGCGGTCATATGGAGCACCTGTCTGAATGCTTGTTCGACCTGCCGGTGGGTGGCGCTGTGGGAGCAAGGCTTGCCCGCGATGAACGATAACTCGGTCTGATGGCTACCGTGTCGCCTGCATCGCGAGCAAGCTTTGCTCCCACACGCCCCCACCACAGGGCTTAAATGTTAGATATTCTGCCGATCCCCCTTCGGATCGAAGAACACCGAAGAAACAATCTCTGCCTCGATCACGCTGCCGTCGGCCAATGGCGCGAACACGCGCTCGCCCATCCGCTTGAGGCCGCCCTTGACCACACCCATGGCAAATGAATAACCCAGGGAGTTGTGGGCATAGCTGGAGGTCACGTGACCAACCATGGTCATCGGGATCGCCTGCTTGGTGTTGAACACCAGTTGCGCGCCCTCCGGCAGCCAGACATTCGGGTCGATCGGCTTGAGGCCCACCAGTTGCTTGCGCTCTTCACGCACGCAATCTTCGCGATTCATGCCGCGCCAGCCGATCCACGAGAACGGTTTGGTCCGGCCTACGCACCAGCCCATGTTCAGGTCGTCCGGGGTCATCGAGCTGTCAGTGTCCTGACCGACGATGATGAAGCCCTTCTCGGCCCGCAGTACGTGCATGGTCTCGGTGCCATACGGGGTCAGGTTGTACTTTTTGCCGGCCTCGACGATCTGCTCGAGCACGCCCATGGCGTAGTCGGCCTGCACGTTGATTTCGTACGACAGCTCACCGGTGAACGAGATGCGGAACACCCGCGCCGGTACGCCGCCCACCAGGCCTTCCTTCCAGGTCATGAACGGGAAAGCGTCCTTGTCCAGGTCGATGTCGGTGACGTCGCTCAGCAGCTTGCGGCTGTTGGGTCCCGACAGGGTCATGGTTGCCCAGTGGTCGGTGACCGAGGTGAAGTACACCTTCAGGTCCGGCCATTCGGTCTGGTGATAGATTTCCAGCCATTGCAGCACGCGCGCCGCGCCGCCGGTGGTGGTGGTCATCAGGAAGTGGTTGTCCGCCAGACAGGCCGTTACGCCGTCGTCGAAGACCATGCCGTCTTCCTTGCACATCAGGCCGTAGCGGGCCTTGCCCACGTCGAGCTTGGTCCAGGCGTTGGTGTAGACGCGGTTGAGGAACTCGCGAGCATCCGGACCCTGGATGTCGATCTTGCCCAGGGTCGAGGCGTCCAGCAGGCCAACGCTGTCACGCACGGCCTTGCATTCGCGCTTGACCGCGGCATGCATGTCTTCGCCGTTCTTCGGGAAGTACCAAGGACGCTTCCACTGGCCGACGTCTTCGAACTCGGCGCCGCTTTTCACATGCCAGGCATGCAGCGCGGTGAAGCGCACTGGCTCGAAGATGTGCCCGCAATGCCGGCCCGCCACCGCGCCGAAGGTCACCGGCGTGTAGTTCGGACGGAACATGGTGGTGCCCATCTGCGGGATGCTCACGTTCAGCGAGCGGGCCGCGATGGCCAGGCCGTTGACGTTGCCCAGCTTGCCCTGGTCGGTACCGAAGCCCAGTGCGGTGTAGCGCTTGACGTGTTCCACCGACTCGAAGCCTTCGCGGGTGGCGAGCTCGATGGCGGCGGCGGTGACGTCGTTCTGCAGGTCGACGAATTGCTTCGGCGCCCGTGCGGTGGATTTTTCGTGGGGCACCTGGAACAGCGCCAGGGTTGGCTCTTCATGACGGCTCAGGGCTTTGGGCAATACGCCCTCCACTGCCTTGAAGCCGGCTTCGTTGGCCGCGCGCACGCCGCCTTCAAAACCGTCAGCCAAGGTATCACCGAGGCTGTAGACACCGTTCACACCACCGACGCAGACACGCTTTTGCGGTGCTTCGCCCGGTACGAAACCGAGGATGTCTTCACGCCAGATCGGCTTGCCACCCAGGTGCGAAGCCAGGTGAACCACCGGGCTGTAGCCGCCGGAGCTGGCCACCAGGTCGCAGTCCAGCCATTCGCCGGGGCTGGTGACTTTGTGAGCACGGACGTCGATCGCGGCAACACGTGCCCCGGTGACGCGCTTGCTGCCACGGGCCTCGATCACGGCGCTGCCGGTGAGGATGCGAATGCCCTTGGCGCGGGCTTCTTCCACCAGCGCACCACGCGGGTTGCTGCGCGCATCGGCGACAGCCACCACTTGCAGGCCGGCGTCGAACCAGTCCAGGGCCACGCGATAGGCGTGGTCGTTGTTGGTGCTCAGCACCAATTTCTTGCCCGGTGCCACGCCGTAGCGACGCACGTAGGTGGACACCGCACCCGCCAGCATGTTGCCCGGCACGTCGTTGTTGCCATAGACCAGCGGGCGCTCGCAGGCGCCGGTCGCCAGGACCACGCGCTTGGCGCGGACGCGGTTGATGCGCTGGCGGACCTGGCCGATCGGT
>NZ_ATLN01000104.1:0-11813 GCF_000416195.1 Pseudomonas sp. CFII68 | reverse complement strand
CGCGAGGCGGCCTTACAGCCGGCCTGGCTCTTGCGGTCGTACTCCGATCCCATTGTGGGAGCGAGCTTGCTCGCGATGACGGCGGCAAATCCAACAGGGGTGCAAACTGACCCACCGCTATCGCGAACAAGCTCGCTGCTCCCACAGTAAAACGGTGGGGCACACAGCAACGCCAGACAAGCGGCCCCTCCAACAGGCTTGACCCACATGCCGCCAGGCATCACATTGCCTGGGCCGGCGATAAGCTCGCTGTTTCGTTGTGCAGCAGATTTTTGTGGAGCCCATGACCGCGTCGATTCCGATCCGTCCCCCCTGCCCGCCCGGCGTCTGCGATTGTGGCCGTGATGCCTTGCTGCAAGCGCCTGGCAGCGACCTGCGCATCCTGTGCCTGAATCGCCAGGAAGAAAAACGCCTGCTTGAGCGTCTGGAGAACATCCAGGACCTCGACGAACTCCAGCGCCTGCAGCAGCGCCTGTACGAAAACCTGGGGATCCGCCTGAGCGTCGAGCCTGGCTACAACGAAGTGCGGACCATGCGCGGCATCGCCATCGAATTCCAGGACCAGCCCGGCCTCTGCCGCAAGATTCGCCAGTCGATTCCCGCCGCCATCCGCCGTGGGCTGGAAAAACGCCCCGAAATTGCCTGGCGATTGCTGGATGCCCACGATCTGTTTCGCGACATCTGAACCCAGGCGGCTCCTTCCCTGGAGCGGCACCTCGGCCTAGAAATCCACCGTTGCGGAAAGCAGGTAGGTGCGCGGGGTCGACAACGTCAATCCAGCCTCACTGTCATCCGACGCCCCGGCCGAACTCCAGTAGCGCTTGTCTGCCACGTTTTCGATGTTGGCCCGCAGGGTGATGTGCTTTTCGTCGACCTTGAACGCGTAGCGGGCGCCCACGTCGAAACGTTCCCAGGAATCGATTTGCTTGGTGTTGGACTGGTCCAGATACTGCGAGCTGGAGTAGATGCCACGGCTGGTCAGGGTCAGGCCCTGTACCGTCGGCACGTCCCATTCGGCGCCGAGGTTGACGTTGTACTTCGGCGTGGCCGGTGCGCGGTTGCCGTCGAAGGCGCCGTTGGTGGTTTGGGTCAGTTCGCTGTCGATGTACATCACGCCGCCGAGCAAGCGGGTTCCCTTCAGCGGTTCGCCAAACACACTCAACTCCACGCCGGTGTTTTCTCGCTTGCCGTTCGGGCCGAAGACACGCGTCGTGGCGTCGGTCGCATAGGCCGGCTGCTTGATCCGGAACAGCGCGGCGGTGACGGCGAACGGACCGGCATCATACTTGGCGCCCACCTCGACTTGACGGCTGATGAACGGCGGGAAAATCTCATCCTCGTTCACCGACGTCGACGGCGCGATCTTGCCCTGGCTCAGGCCTTCCATGTAGTTGGCATACAGCGACAGCTTGTCGGTCGCCTTGAACAAGATGCCGCCCGACGGCGAAATTTTTTCCTCATCGTAGGCGGTTTCGCCCTTGGCGTTATTCGTCCAGTCGTCAACCTTCACCCGTTGCCAGCGGGCACCTAGGGTCAGCAGCAAGCGATCCTCAAACAGGCCAAGGGTGTCGGACAACGCCAGGCCACTGAAGCGGTTCTCGGTGTAGACCTTGTCGTCCTGTCGCGTCGGGTTGCTCGGCGTCGGGGTCTGTACCGGGTCATACAGGTTGCTGCTGCCGTTGGCGTAACGGGCGCCACCATTTTCGAAGTCCATGTAGAAATAGCTGGCAGCCAGGTTGACCTCATGGCTCACCGGGCCGGTATGGAACCAGTTGCGCACCCCGGCACTGGCCGTCCGGACATTCTCGTCGCGGGTGAAATCCCGGGGTTGAACGCGGAAATCTCCAGCCTCATTGAGGACCGAAACGGCATGCCGAAGGAACTCATGAGTACTTTTGCGCGCCCCCACGCCGCCGTACAGCATGACGGAGTCGTTGACATCGAATTCGGCATTCACCGCGCCGAAGGTATCTTTGGTACGCGCCTTGCTCCAAGGCTGCGCGTAGTTGCGATCTACATCGCTGGCATGCGGCACTGGCGCGTCGGCGCCCACCTGCACGCGCTCCTGCGGCGCGTCGGTGTTACGCTCGGTACGGCCAATGTCCGTCGAGAGCCGCAGGCGTTCACCGCGAAAATCCAGGCCCAGCACCGCCATCTCGCGGTCCACGCTCTGGTGATCCCATTCGGTGTCGCCCGCCTGCTTCACGCCATTGAAGCGAATACCGAACTTGTCCTCTTCACCAAAACGCCGCCCGACATCCACGGCACCGCCAAGCTGATTATTGGAGGCATAGCTGCCGGTGAACGAGGTGATGGGCTTGTCGGTGGCCCGCTTGGGCACCACGTTGATCCCGCCGCCCACGCTGCCCCGTGGCGAGATACCGTTGATGAGCTGGCTCGGGCCCTTGACGATATCGACGCGCTCGGCCATCTCCATGTCGATCGTGTACGTCGGCAGGATGCCGTAGAGACCGTTGTACGCAACATCACTGTTGAACAGGCTGAAACCGCGAATGGTGAACTGCTCAAAGCGCCCGCCCGCCGGGTTGGTGGCACGGACCGAGGGGTCGCTGGCAATCAGGTCGCCCAGGGTGCGTGCCTGCTGGTTCTTTACCGCCGTGCTGGTGTAGGTGGTCATGCTGAACGGCGTTTCCATGAAGTCCCGCGAGCCCAGCAAGCCTTGCGAACCACGCCGCGCCACCTGACCGCCGGCATACACCGGGCTGTCCGTCGAAGCCGTGGCGCCGACAATCGAGGTGGGTGCCAGTTGCAGGCTGCCGCCTTCTGGCGCCGGCATCAGGATGTAGGCCTGCTCACCCACCGTTTGCAATTGCAGGCCCGAGCCCGACAACAGCCGGGCAAACCCCTCCTCTACGCCAAACTCACCCGAAAGCCCGGCGCTGTTGCGACCACTCACCAGGGCCGGATCCACCGACAAGTTGACGCCCGCCAGCCCGGCAAACCGGGTCAACGCCGCGCTCAGGCTGCCCGCCGGCACCTGATAGCTGCGCCGGGTGGCTTCTTCGGCCAGGCTCGATGAGATAAAGAAGGGGCTGGCGCTCAGGCTCAACATGAGGCTCAGGTTCAACAGCGGACGCCAGCCGGCAAAGGCCGGGCGCAAACGCAAAGGTGCAACTGCGGACATTGGAAAGCGCTCTCATTTTTGTTCAGTTGCCTTGAATGACAAGCGAGACAAAAAAAGGGGACAGGCCTCAAAACTACACCCTCCCTGTGGCGAGGGGATTTATCCCCGCTGGGCTGCGAAGCGGCCCCCAACCCCGGCAACTCGGTGTGTCAGTAAGATCAAGGTCGTTGCTTTTGGGGCTGCTGCGCAGCCCAGCGGGGATAAATCCCCTCGCCACAGGGGTATGACTGCTCGTCTTTATTGCGTACCGACCTCAGGCCATATTTTTGCGAAGTGTCAACGTGACCCAGTAACGAGTGCGCCTGTGCACGTCCAGCGGCAGGCTGGCTGCAAGCAGCGTGAGGATTCGGTCGGTGTTGTCGAGGCGGAAGCTGCCGGTGATTCGCAGGGGTTCCAGGGTTTTATCCCAGCACAACACGCCGGGGCGATAGCGGCTCAGTTCCCGGAGGAAATGCCCCAGCGGCTGGTCCTGCGCAACCAATACGCCGTCACGCCAACCCAACTGCGCCACGTCGAACGCCTTCACTGGCCCCGCGCCTGAGTCCTGGATATTGACCTGCTGGCCCGCTTCCAAACTCAGCAATGGCCCGCGCTGGGGTTGCAGTTGCGCCGAGCCGCTGACCACCGACACCCGGCAATCGCCCTCGCCCAGGTGCAGGCAGACCTCGCCACGAGTGATGGTGATGAGCCCGTAGGGTGATTGAACGGACAGCGGCGTGTTTCCGGCGAGCTTGAGAGCCATCTCGCCGCGTACCAGCACCAGGCGCCGCGCCTTGAGGTCCAGGTCGACGGCGCTGTCGGTGTTCAGTTGCAGCGCACTGCCATCGACCAGCGACCAGCGCCGTTGCTCGCCCGTGGCGGTGTGCAAGTCAGCGCGCCAAGCTTCCAACGGCAACTCTCGCCCCAGCAGCCAAGCGGTCGGGACCAATGCGGCGACGCCCAATGCGCGCTTGAGCATCTCGCGCCGGGCCAGCACTGGGCGGTCCAGGGTTGCCATGCCCAGGGACGCGGGCACCCCGGCAAAACGCTGGCGCAATCGCTGGGCCTTCTGCCAGGCCGCCTCATGATGAGCGCTGCTGTCGCGCCAGCGTTGCAGGGCCGCCGAGTCGAACGCATCCCCGTCGAACTCCATCAGGGTCAACCAGCGAGCCGCCGCCCGCGCCGCTTCACGGGCTCCGGGCGAAGGAGCCGAGCGCATCAGAAGTCCACCAACAGGCAATGCTCATAGGCCTGGGCCATGTAGCGTTTTACCGTGCGTTCGGAGACTTGCAGGCGCTCGGCGATCTCGCGATAACCCAGGCCTTCAAGTTGGCTCCAGAGAAAAGCCCGGCGCACCAAGGGCGGCAGGCCATCGAGCAATTCGTCCAGGGCTTGCAGGGTTTCCAGCAGCAGCCAGCGTTGTTCTGGCGACGGTGCGCAGGCTTCAGGCAGGCTGGCCAAGGCATCGAGATACGCCTGTTCAAGATTGCGCCGGGTGTAGAAATTGCTCAGCAGGCGTTTGCCAACGGTCAGCAGATAAGCCCGGGGTTCTTGCAGGTCAGTCAAGGTCTGGGAACTGGAAAGCACCCGCAGGAAGGTATCCTGGCGCAGGTCCGCTGCATCCCAGGCATTGCCCATGCGCCGCCGCAGCCAGCCTTCCAGCCAGCTACCGTGGTCACGGTACAACGCATGGAGGGAATGCTCCGTCGGCGTAACTGCATCACACATGTCCAGAGCCTGCGCAAAGTCTTAAATGAGACTGATTCTAATTAATGTTCGCGCGTTAATCCAAGCTCTTTATGCAAAGTGTGTCTAAACACGGGGATGGAATGGATAGAGGGCCCTGTGGGAGCGAGCAGAGCTATCAGTGACTGGCGTGCAAGGTCTTCGCCACCTCAGGCATGGCCGACGAGTGATGGTTGATGATCTTCCACTGGCCATCGAGGCGCTCATAGAGGAAGGTGTAGCGCGCCTGGACCTCGCGCTTGGAACCGTCGGCCTGGGTGAGCGTGAAGGTATAGACACCACTGTCCATCGCCGCATCGGGGCCCAGGTGGCGGATCTCCCGGTAGTTGATTTGCCCGACCGGTTTGCCGGCCAGGAAATGCTCGAAGTAATCCTGGATCTGCGCCGGCGTGTTGCGCACCTTGTTGGAAACAGTCGGTTGCAAAATCGCATCCGGAGCGTAGAGGCCGGTCACGGCGGTGGCGCTACCGGTTTGCAGCGCGGCGTTCCAGCGGTCGAACAGCGCCGCGATCTCGCGGTCATTCACATTCTTGGGCTGCTCGGCCACCGTGCGATACACGTAAGGCGTAGCCTCAAGCGCCTGGACAAGCGGCGCGGCCAGCAGGAATAAAGCAGCAATGGCGCAGGTTTTCATTTTCATCAAAGTGTTCCTTTGGGTTTCAATGGGCCCACTTTGCCGGCCTTCCCGGCCTTCGCCATCGGCCAACCGGTGCCAATCGCCTATGCCGTTCGGCAGATAGGCCCAGTGCCGGTGACACGTTCTAATGACGCCACCGCGAACCGGACCGGTCCTCTTCCACGCTGGAGTTCCCCATGCAAAGTCCACCCCATGACCCCGGCAGTGCCCTGGCCATCCGCAGCCAATATCGCCAGTCGCAAAGCCGTGCCGCGCGCCTGGGCCTGCTGCTGGGCACCGGCCATGAACTGACGCAGTTGCCCCTGCCGGCCATGCGCCAGCGTGCGCTGCAACGGGCGTGCGCGTTCATGGCCATGGACCATGGCCTGCTGCTGGAGTGGGCGCCGGACCACCCGTTGCGCACCCTCGCCAGTCACGGCAGCGCGGAACGACTCGAGCTGCTCGCCAACCAGGCCCAGCCACAAACACCCGGCCCACAATGGCTGGAGTCGCCCGGCAGCGCCCTGCCCCAGGTCTTGCGGGTGCCGTTGCGTGCCTCCGACGGCGTAGCGTTCGGGGCGTTGTTGCTGGGCAACAGCGTGGCCCTCGGCGCACCGGACAACGAAGACATCGAATCACTGCAATTGCTCGCGACGCTGTTGGCGGCGCACCTGGAGAACAGCCGTCTGCTCGAAGCCCTCCAGGCCCGCGAGCGGACCATGTCCGAGCTGGTCCACCGCCTGTTCAGCGCCCAGGAAGACGAACGCAAGCGCGTGGCCTACGACCTGCACGACGGCCTGGCGCAGAACCTCGCCGGTTTGCATCAGCGCTTGCAGGGCTTCGCCGGTCGCTGCCCGTCGCTACCGCCGGCACTGGCGAGCGAGCTGCAAAGCATCCTCGACCTGGCCCAAGGCTGCGTCGGCGAAGGTCGGCAACTGATTGGTGGCCTGCGCCCCCACGTGCTGGATGATTTCGGCCTGTACAAAGCCGTCGACAAGGAGGCCGATCGCCTGCGCGATGCGGGCCTGACGGTGAACTGGGCCGAACACAGCACCGCGCGCCTGCCGGGCAACACGGAGATCGCCCTGTTTCGCATTGCCCAGGAAGGCATCAACAACATTCTCAAGCACGCCCAGGCCAGCCACGTGCACTTGGGGTTGGCGGTGGACGATGGCCACGCTTGCCTGCGAGTGGAGGACGATGGCCGTGGCTTTGCCCTGGAACAACCCATCGAGACCAACGGCAGCTGCCATCTGGGGCTGGCTGCCATGCAGGAACGCGCACACTTGCTGGACGGCCACTTGAGCTGTTGCAGCCAGCCCGGCGGCGGCACCCGACTGCTGGCCAGCGTGCCGCTACCAGCCCACGGAGTACAACCATGAACCGCCCTTTGCGCCTGCTGCTGGCCGATGACCACGAAGTCACCCGCACCGGGTTTATCAGCATGCTCGCCGGCAACCCGGGATTCGAGGTCGTCGGCCAGGCCCGCGACGGCCAGGAAGCCCTCGACCTGTGCGAGCGGCTACAGCCGGACATCGCGATTCTCGACATCCGCATGCCCGTCCTCAACGGTTTGGGCGCGGCGCGGATCCTGCAGCAGCGCCAGCCCGGAATCAAAGTCGTGATCTTCACCATGGATGACAGCCCCGACCACCTCGAAGCCGCCATCGGTGCGGGCGCGGTCGGCTATCTGCTCAAGGACGCCAGCCGCGATGAAATGCTCGACGCCCTCAAACGGGTCGCCCAGGGCGAAGAGGCGTTGAACAGTTCGGTCAGCGCGCGCCTGCTGCGCCGCATGGCCGAGCGCGGTGCGAATGGTGTCACTCAAGTCCAGGCCCTGACCGCCCGGGAACGCCAGGTCCTGGGGCTGGTGGCTGGCGGTTTCAGCAACCGTGAAATCGGCGAAAAGCTGGGCATCGCACCCGGCACGGCCAAGGCACACGTAGAGCGTGTCATCGGCAAACTGGGCGCCGCCGACCGGACCCAGGCCGCCGTGCGCGGCGTTGCCCTGGGCCTGGTGGCGCAACCCGCCGGGCAATGGCCATGAGGTTTCTCGCCGCCCGCCGCTGGGCCGACCTGCCCTTGCGCGGCAAAGCCCTGGTGGTGATTTCCCTGCCCCTGGTGGTCCTGCTGCTGTCGCTGGTGCTGATCTATATCACCGAACGCCAGACCGCCCGGGCCGAAGAGGATGTGCGTCGGGTGCTGCTGGTCCAGGGCGATATCCAGACAGTCCATACCCTGCTGGCCGAGGCGGCGGCCAGCGTGCGCGGTTACCTGCTGACCCGCCGCGAAGATTTCCTGCCCAGCTACGAACAGGCCACGCCGCTGATCCATGCCGCGTTGCAGCGCCTGGACCACAACATTCGCGACGCCAGGATGCGCGAACACCTCAAGACCATCACTCCGCTGATCGCCGACAAACTCGACGGTTTGCTCGCTTTGCGCAACGGCAAGCGCGACGATCCCGAGGCCATCACCGCGATCCTGATCGAAAACAAACAGGTGCTGGACGTACTGCGCGAGCAGATCAGCGCCATGCGCATACGCGAGGACGCCCTGCTCGCCGACCGCAGCGCCGCCGCCTCGGCCACGCGCATGCGCCTGTTGTTCGCCACCTTGCTGGCGGCGGTGTGCGGGCTGCTGGGGGCGATTGTCGCGGTGTTGTTCCTGTCCAAGGGCATTGTCGCCCGGGTCCAGCAGGTACAAGGCAACGCCCAGCGCCTGGCATTGGGCCAACCCTTGTTGCCGCAACCGCCGGAGCAGGACGAAATCGGCCAGCTTGGCACGCGCCTGGTGGAGGCCGGGCAGTTGCTCGCCGAACGCGAGCGGGCCCTGCGCGACAACGAGGAGCGCTTGCGGCTGATCATCGATGGTGTAAAGGACTACGGAATCTTCGCCCTGGATGCCCAAGGCTACGTCACCACCTGGAACGCCGGCGCGGAGCGGATCAAGGGCTACACCGAGCAGGAAATCCTCGGCCGGCATTTTTCCCTGTTCTACCTGGCCGAGGAATGCCCGGCGCACCCGGACATGGCCTTGCGCGAAGCCACCCGCGACGGTCATTACATGGAAGAAGGCTGGCGTTGCCGCAAGGACGGCAGCCGCTTCTGGGCCAGCGTGGTCATCACCGCCCAATACGATGGCACCGGTGCCTTGCGCGGTTTTTCCAAGATTACCCGCGATATCACCGACCGACGCGCTGCCGAGATCGCCCTGCGCACTGCCCGCGAAGAAGCCGAAAGCGCCAGCCGGGCCAAGAGCGAGTTTCTCTCGCGCATGAGCCACGAACTGCGCACGCCCTTGAACGCCATCCTCGGTTTCGCTCAATTGCTGGACATGGACTCCACGGCTGGCCAACGCCCTCAGGTCAGCCACATCCTGCGGGCCGGCCAGCACTTGCTGGCGTTGATCAACGAGGTGCTGGACATTGCCCGGATCGAGGCCGGACGCCTGCCGCTGAACATCGAACCGATCGCCCTGTCGACGGTGCTGCACGAAGCCCTGACCCTGGTTTCACCAATGGCCTCCGACGCCGGGATCCACTTGGCCGAGCTGCCAGCGCTGCCCGACGACAGCGGCGTGCTCGCGGACCGCCAGCGCCTGGTGCAGGTGCTGCTCAACCTGCTGTCCAACGCCATCAAGTACAACCGGCCCGGCGGTGAGGTGCGCGTCGAAGTCAGCGTCCAGGCCCATCAGGTGAGCATCGCCGTCAACGACACCGGTCATGGCATTGCCCCGGAACAGCTGGACCAACTGTTCAAGCCCTTCGAACGCCTGGGCGCCGATCCCCAGGTCGAAGGCACTGGCCTGGGGTTGTCGTTGAGCAAGAGCCTGCTGGAAATGATGCAGGGCAACCTGCAGGTCCACAGTGAGCCCGGACACGGCTGCTGTTTCACCCTGCAACTGCCCGGCACCCAGGTGGTTGGCGCGCATTTGCCGCCCATCGCCGCCCTGGCGGTGACACGTTCGCCTGTGGACTATCACGGCAAAGTCCTGTGCATCGAAGACAACCTGTCGAGCCTGGCGCTGATCGAAACCCTGATGCAACGCCGCCCTGGCATCCAATTGCTGTCGAGCATGCAAGGCCAGATGGGCCTGGACCTCGCTCGCCAGCACACCCCGCAACTGATCCTGCTGGACGTCAGCCTGCCCGACCTCGAAGGCCTTGAAGTCTTGCGGCGCCTGCGCCAGTCCCCGGCCACCGCCGCCACGCCCGTGCTGATGATCACCGCCGATGCCAGCGACCTGACCCATCGCGCCCTGCGTGACGCCGGTGCCACGGCGATCCTGACCAAACCTATTCATATCCAGGCCTTCCTGGGCCACCTCGAACACTATCTACCGGAGCCCGCATGAATCGCGACTTGCGCATTCTGATCGTCGACGATCAGCGCCCCAACCTGGACCTGATGGAACAACTGCTGGCCCGCGAAGGGTTGCACAACGTGTTGAGCAGCACCGAACCGTTGCGCACGCTCGATCTGTTCAACAGCTTCGAGCCGGACCTGGTCATCCTCGACCTGCATATGCCGGCGTTCGACGGCTTTGCCGTGCTCGAGCAACTCAACCGGCGGATCCCGGCCAACGACTACCTGCCGATCCTGGTGCTGACCGCCGACGCGACCCGAGACACGCGCCTGCGGGCCCTGGCCCTCGGCGCCCGGGATTTCATCAGCAAACCCCTGGACGCCCTGGAAACCATGCTGCGTATCTGGAACCTGCTGGAAACCCGTGCGCTCTATAAGGCGTTGCGCGAGTTGATCCCGTCCCAGCAGATCGAACTGTTGCGCCAGCACCGTCCCGCCGCCGGCCCGGCTTGACCTGGCGGCTGTTCCATCGAGGCATTCGAAGCATGGAAGTCACTGAACGAACATCGGCAACCGGCCTGCAGGCACACATCCGCGGCGAGCGCGTGGCGACGTCCGACGGCGTATCGGCCAAAGAAATCCTGGTCGAGATATTTGTCCGTGAACGCAGCGAAGCACACATCGTCGTGCCGGCAGTGGCCGAACCGTTGCTCGTCTGGGTGCTGTCCGGGGAAGCCATCGTCGAGGAGCGCGTTGCCAACGAGGCGTGGGAAGCGAATACCGTGGTCACCGGAGATTTTTTCCTGACCACATCCCCGGTTCCTTATGAGATGCGCTGGCAAGTGACCAGCCGCGAGCCGTTTGTGGTCATGCATCTGTACGTGGGGTTGGCATTGCTGGAGCGCGCCATAGCTGAGACTGGCGGCAGCGGCGCGATCCAACTGCGGGAAGTCTCTGGCGGGCGGGATGAAGCGCTTTCAGCCTTGCTCGAACAGATTCGAGCGGAATTGACCCGACGCGGTGAAACCAGTGCCTTGCTGATCCAGGGCGTGGCGCAATGTGTGGCGGTGCACCTGGCGCGGCATTATGTGGATGCCGAGGCCGAGGACATGTCCGGACATAACGCCCTGCCCGCTTTCAAGCTCAAACGGGTGACCCAGTTAATGGAACAACACCTGGCCGAACCCTTCAGCCTCGGTGACCTGGCCCAGGCCATCGGCATGAGCGAATACCACTTCAGCCGCTTGTTCAAGCGCGCCACCGGGCGTTCACCTTCGCAGTACTTCATCCAACTGAGAATCGCCCGGGCCCGGCAACTGCTGCTGGAAACCGATCGCAGCGTCATCGATATCGGCCTGGAGGTCGGCTATGGCAGCGCCAGTCACTTCTCGCAGATCTTCCGCCGCGAAGTGGGCGTGGCGCCGAGTCATTACCGCAAATAAAGGCCTGATGGCGCCACAATGAGGTTCTTGGTGGTGTTGGCGATCAAGTGGCCGCACACAAACCGCTGTGGGAGCGAGCTTGCTCGCGATAGGGCCAGGCCAGTCAACATTGATGGCGGCTGGTCCACCGCTATCGCGAGCAAGCTCGCTCCCACAGGTGTTTCATTTGATCCGGTAGTGAAAGGTATTGCGCACCGCCGGCACCGTCACCGCCTTGCCATCGATGATTCGCGGTTGATAACGAAACGTCTGGGCAGCGGCCAGGGACGGTCGGATGAACAAGGGGTGGCAACCGTCGATGACCTTGGGGTTATCGATCCGCCCGTCCGGCGTCACGCTGTATTCCACGGTGCAATCACCTTCCAGGCCCTTGTCCAGGGCGCGTTGCGGATAGTCCGGGGCTTGCTTGCTCAGCGGTTGGTAGCTACGGCTGTCGGCGGCGGCCTGGCGCGCTTGCTCGGCTCGGCGTTGCTCGGCGAGTGCTTGCGCCTGCCGGGCCTGGCGCTGTTGTTCGGCGGCCTGCTGCTCGGCGTCTTGCCTGCGTCGTTCGCTTTCCTGGCGTTCGCGCTGCTGCTGGG
>NZ_ATLN01000103.1:0-41868 GCF_000416195.1 Pseudomonas sp. CFII68 | reverse complement strand
CCAAGGTCGGCTCGACCGGCGGTGCTACAGGAATAACAGCGGCCGAGGCAGGCGCTTCGGGCGCCGGTGCCGCTGGCAACATCACCAGTTGCGTGCGCAACACCCGGGGCGCCTCGGCGGCGGGCTTCTCCACGCTCCAACCCAGCACCAACAACGCCACCACACCCGCGTGCAGGGCCACGGCGAGCCCCGCCGCCAGGCTGTTTTTCCAAAAGCGACGGCCCAGCGCAGGTACGCTCAAGGAGGGACTGTGCATGATCATTGCCGTCATCGCGGCGCCTCGGTCACCAGTCCCAGGTTGCTCACGCCGCCCTGCTGCAGCGCGGCCATGGCTGCAACGACCCGACCGTAATCGGCATGCGCGTCGGCACGGATGTACACCTGGGTATCGCTGCGCTCAGCCACGACCTGCGCCACCTTGGCGCGCATCTGCTCCAGGTCCACGGCGCTGTCGGTCTGGTGACGGGTGTCCAGCTCACCGCCCAGGTTCCAGTAGTAACCGCCCTCGGCCTTGACCGACAGCGTGAGGATTTGCTGGCGACTGTCGCTGGCCAGTGCTTCGCTGGCGACCTTGGGCAGTTCGATCTTCACCCCCTGGGTCAGCATCGGTGCGGTGACCATGAAAATCACCAGCAGCACCAACATCACGTCGATGTACGGCACCACGTTCATTTCGGCCTTGGGACCGTGCTTGCGTTGTGGCTTGACGAGCATCTGCCCTCTCCTCTCAAGCGGCCGTGGCCAGGTTCATCGGGGCACCGTGCAGCTTGCGGTGCAGACGCGCCTGCAGCTCGTTGCCAAAGGCGTAGTAGCGGGTCAGCAGGGTCTGGCCGCGAGCGGCAAAACGGTTATAGGCAATCACCGCCGGGATCGCCGCGAACAAGCCGATGGCCGTGGCGATCAACGCTTCGGCAATGCCCGGCGCCACAGTGGAAAGGCTGGCCTGTTGCACCTGGGACAGGCCGATAAAGGCATTCATGATCCCCCAGACGGTGCCAAACAAACCGATGTAGGGGCTGACCGAACCGACGGTGGCGAGAAATTGCAGGCCTTTTTCCAGCTGTATTTCCTGTTCGCTGATCGCCACTTGCAGCGCGCGCTCGACGCCTTCAAGCACCACTTGCGGCGTGCTTGAAGGTTGGCTGAGCTGAGTGAAGGCCAGCACACCCGCCTGGAAAATCGGCGTGACGCCACCGTCGTCTTCACGGACCTGTGCGTGCTCCCGATACAGGGGCAGCAGATCCTGGCTGCTGCGAAAGCGCTGCATGAAACCGTTGAGCTGGCGCTCGGTGCGTTGCAGCACGGCGCTGCGCTGGATGATCAGGTACCAGCTCAATAGCGAGGCCAGCAGCAATGTGAGCATGACCGCCTTGACCAACAGACTCGCGTCACTGATCAGGCCCCAGATCGTCATGTGTTCCAGAGTGGCTTGCATGGTTGAGACTCCTGTCTGGCGGTTATTCGATGAAATGTTCGTGACCGGTTGATGACAGCGTCGCTCAAGGCAGGCGCAGCGCTTTCGCCACGTCGGCCCAGGGCACGAACTTGAAGTTCTGGGTCTGCTCGGGCATGCGTTTGCGGCCGTCCTGGACCACCAGCATGCCCTGGCTCCAAAGCCCGCCGAGGTTCACCGAGGTTACCTCCAGGCCATCGGTTTGCGACGCACCATCAATGCCTGCGGCAGCGTTCAGACCGACCCGGAAAGCGCCGCGCACGGCATAGGGAGGCTCGGCATCGAGCACCAGGTAGCTGTCATTGCCCTGGCTGGAGATCACCAGGTAGTCGCGGCCCTCGGCCTGGTACAAGGCCATGCCCTCGACGTCAGCGTGCAACGCCGGGCCAACCTTGATCACACTGTTCAAGGTCGCCGGTTGGTCGGCCCGGGCATCCACCGCCCAGACGCCAACGTCCTCTTCACCGAGAAACAAGCGTTGGCGTTGCTCATCGGCGACGCAACCTTCGGGCTGGCTGTCGACGCTGAACTGGCGCACCAACCGGCCTTTCACCACGCCGTCCGGCGCGCTCAGGCGGTACTGCACGAAGCGCCCGTCCTTGCCGTTGGCGAAGGCATACAGTTCGCCTTCGGCAGGCTGGAACAGGCAGATGCCGTAGATTTCCTTCAATGACGTCGCAATCTCACCGGCTTCGCGCAACTCGCCACTGGCGCGGTCGATGCTGAACAGGCTCAAGCTGTTGCGATCTCGGTTGCTGGCCACGGCCAGATCAACGGTTTGCGTGCCCAGCTTGAAGTTCGCCCGCACATCGACGTTATTCAGGCGTCCAACCGCCAGTTCCTGCAGCAACTTGCCTTGCAGGTCATAGGCCAGCAGGCCTTGCTTCTTGTTGGTGCCCAGCACCCGGCTCAGCTCGGGCGTCGTCGGATGAACCCAGATCGCCGGGTCATCGGCTGCATCGCCCTGGCGGGCCACCGGTTCGCTCTGGACGATGGCAGCCACAGTGGGCAATACCGGCGGCAAAGGCGCTGGCGTGGGTTTCCAGCTGATTTCGCCTTGGTACAGGTGCCCGTTGTCATCGTCGCGCAGCAGCACCTCGACGCCACTTTTCGTCAGCCGCGCCGCGAGGTTTTCCGGCTCCTTCAGGCCCGCCAACGGCAGACTGGCTTTAGCACTCCACCCCTCTCCCTGCTGCTGATACACATGCAGTTGCGCCGCTTCCGGGTCCAGCCCCAACAGGCTTCCCGGCAACACGGCCATGGCCCCGGCGCTTTGCTGGAGGTCGCCGAACGGTGCGCGCATCGCCACGGGCACCCGCACGGTCTCGGCCTCTGAGGATGCCGGATAGGCCCACCAACCCACCCGCTCCTCGTTGACGAACAATTGACTGGCGCTGTCCTGCACCTGACAGGTCTTGGCGTCCGGCGGCAATGGCAGGCCGCGCACCCGTTGCGCGGTGTCGCTCAGGCGCTCGCCATTGCCCACCAGCCATTGCTCGCCCTTACCCTCCTCGCCAACCAGAAACACAAACAGGTTGCTCGCCTCGTCGCGATAAAGGCACAGGCCGTTGACCGGGAAATCCCGTGCGGGCAGGTACACCGGCATGCCCCACTGACGGTTTTGTGGGTCGAGGCTGACGACCAGGGCTTGCTGGCGCGTGCTGTCGAGGCTGGCGACCAACACGTTCGCGCCCTGGGCACGGCTATCGACACCTTCGAAGGTGCCCTTCAGGCGCGTCAGTTCGCGACCCTGGGCATCGAGCAAGAACAAGCCCTCGCGGGCGCTGGCCAGCCGCTCGGTCGTCGAAGGGCCAGGCAGGAATGCCAGGGCGTTGATCGCCAGTGGCTCGGTTTGAGACCAGGGTTGCAGTTTTAGCTTGAGCGCTGGGGCAGCCGCCAGGGCGGCGGCTGATGCCAGGCTGATCGCCATCGCCAACAGGTAGCGCTTAGGTAAGAAAAACATCGTGTTCAACGGGAAAATCCTTGTCGTTCAGTCAGACTCAAACGGGCTTGTGGCCCACTTCTATTGCCAGGGAATTCATCTGTGGGAGCAAAGCCAAATCCTCTTGCCACAAGTGATCAGGCTCGCGATTCAGAAATGGGTAAAGGTCAGCCCCAGCTTGTAGGTCGGGCCGTACTCTTCGTACTGGCCGTTGTAGGCGCGGTGACCGGTGTAGACGAAATACGACTCGTCGGTGAGGTTCTGGGCCTCCAGGCTGACTTGCAGGTTCTTGGTCAGCGAATAGCGCGCGCTGAAGTCGACGAAGGTCTGGGCGTCGACGTGCAAGTCGTGGTCGCGGTCGCTGATGGACGCCAGCTCGAACAGGTACGCTGACTTGTAGTTGGCCGACAGCCGCAGGCTCAGCTTGTCGTTTTCCCAACCCAACATCAGGTTGCCGACCGTGTCCGACTGGTTCGGCAAGTCGATGCTGCGTTTGCGCTGGGTACCACTGGCCTGGTCGAAGCCCTCGATCTCGGCGTCCGAACGGCTGAAGGTGGTGTTGGCGCCAAGCAGCAGGCCGTTCCAAGGGGCTGGCAGCCAGTCGAATTTTTGCGAGTAGGCCAATTCCAGGCCATACAGCTTGGCGCTGTCGCCGTTGGCGTAGCTGTGGGCTTCTGAGAAATCGGTCCAGGCACCCGTGCCGGCCAGGTCGGTGTTGTAGACGAAGTTCTTGATGTCCTTGTAGAACACGAAGGCCGAGACGGTGCCGGCGTGGCCCATGAAATGCTCGATGCCCAGGTCCAGGTTGCTCGATTCCAGCGGTTTGAGCTCCGGGTTGCCGAACGTGGCCTCGTCATCGTCGATGACAAAACCCGGCGCCAATTGCCCGAAGGTCGGACGCACCACGGATTTGGTCCAGGCCGCACGCACCTGGGTGTTTTTGTCCAGTTGATAGCGCGCGTGCAGGCCCGGCAACCAGTGGTGATACTTGCGCCGGGTCTCGGTATCGGTGAATACGCCGTCGGTGGCGCCGGTGCCCTTGGCTTCGAACTCGGTGCCTTCGTAGCGCATGCCGGCGATGAAGCGCCAGTCATCGATATCGACGGTGTTCATCAGGTATCCGGCGTTGATGTCCTCGCTCATCTTGAAGTCGTTGACTCGCGACTCCTGCTCGTCAAAAAACTCATCGCGATTCAGACCGCCGAGCAACTGTTTGATCGCGTCGGCGCTGATGCCCGGGCCGAAGCGGCCGAGGCGATAGTCCACGTTGCCTTTCTGGAACCGCCCGAGGTTCAACTGCTCGTCGGTGAAACCCAGGTCGTCAAAATCCTCGTAGACCCAGGCATTGAGGTCGTTGTCCTTGTCCCGCCGGCTGACTTTGCCGCCGAATTTGACTTGGGATGCATAGCCGCTGAAATCGTAGTCCCGGGCCAGGTCCAGGCGCAGGTTTTTCTCGGTGTCGGTGGTCGTCTGTTCTTCCCAGTCCACCTTGTCGAGGCTGAAGTTGGCCGGATCGTAGAACCCCGAGCCGATGATCGGCCGCGGCTTGTCGTTGTCGTAGAAACCACCGTTGAAACCATCGATGCCTTTGAAGGTGGCCCCGGCAATGTGGCCGGGGCTGTCTTCGCTGGATTGGCTATAGCCACCCTGGCCACTCAGGGTCCAGAGCCCGAACAGGCGTTCGCCACCGAGTACGTAGGATTGGATTTCCTGGGTTTCTTCACGTTGCTTGAGTTTGCGCTCGCCCTCGGCATCGCCCAACTCGCCTGCCGCTTGTGGGTCTTCAAAGGCAATACTGGCGGCGTTGCGGGTTTCGCTGTCCTTGTAGCGGCTGTACAGCGTGCGCAGGTAGTAGCTGCTGAAGTCATCGGGCTTGTAGTCGAAGTTCAACCCGCCACCGGCCCGCTCGCGACGGATGTCGTAGTCGCGCTGCTCGAACTCTTCGAGGCGCGAGCCTTGCTCGAAATCCCAGGCACCGCCGGTTTCGACGTTGTCCGAACCGAAGTCTCGCTTCTGCCAGCTCAGCGCTGCGGCCACGCCGAAGTTGTCGATGCCGTCGCCGAGGCTGAAACGGTCGCTGATGGCGCCGGAGAATTTCGGGCTGGTCTGACGGGTGTTCTTGTCATAGCTGGCTTCGCTGCTGCCGGTGTAGAACAGGCCCTTATGGTCGAAGGCCGAGAGGCTTTTGACGTCCACCGTGCCACCCAGGGAGTTGGCGTCCATGTCCGGCGTCAGGGTCTTGATCACCGACAACGATTGCACCAGCTCCGAGGGCAGCACATCCAGGGCAACGGCCCGGCGTTCGCTCTCCGGGGCTGGCACCAGGGTACCGTTGATGGTCACGCTGTTGAGGTCCGGTCCCAGGCCGCGCACGCTGACAAACCGGCCTTCGCCCTGGTCGCGCTCGACGCTGACACCGGGCAGGCGCTGCACCGCTTCGGCGACGTTTTCATCCGGCAACTGCGCAACGCCATCGGCATGCACCACGCTCTTGATGCTGTCAGCGCTGCGCTGCTCCTTGAGGGCCTGATCGATGCTGGCCGCCTGGCCGACCACTTCAACGTGTTCTGTGACCGCCTGCTCGGCGGCGCTCAGTCGCTCACTGGCAATGGCCATCGCCAACGCGGTAACAGTGAAACCGACGAGCCCGGCAGTGCTTGTGCGGTGATACATGGTGGTCCTCCCCAGGAATCCGGAAATCCGCCAGGCAATGGCCCGGCAACTGGGAGGGCACGCTAGGGGTGGGGGATGACGGTTCTGTGACAGGGTTTGGCTGGAGAGGCTGCAATCGGTTGATTTAGGGGGGCTGGCGAGCCGGAATGAGCTGAAATGACCTGTTTTACAGGCTCAGGGAATCTGAAGGGCGAAGGAATCACCTCTGCGGGAGCAAAGCTTGCTCGCGATGCAGGCGCCTCGATTCCCTGAAAAACCGCATCGTCTTCATCGCGAGCAGGCTTTGCTCCCACAAAATCCCCTCGCCACAATGAGATAGGTGGCGATGTCATGAATGAAAAGTTCAGACAATGGATGAGCTGATTCGACCTCCCCCACCCCGTCACCCGCCGTCACCGCACTGTCACATTCATCTGCTGTGCTGGGCCGCATTCCGCTTCTGGCAAAGGATTCCGGTCATGTTCTCCGTGCTGCGCCCGCACCGCCTCAAACTCGCCCTGCTCCTGCTGGCGGCCAACCTCGGGTTGATCCTGCACCTGGCCTGCGGCGAACTCAAACCCGTTGCCGAATGGGTCTGGCTGGACATCCTCGGCGAAGGTGGCTCGGCGCTGCTGGCGCTGGTCTGGTTGGGGCTGGTGCTGAAAAGCCGCCCGGCCGGACGGGTCACCAACTACCTGATCCTGGGCCTGGGCTGCATCTTCTTTTCCTGGTGGATAGACAGCCTCGATGAATTCATCCGCCTGCCCGACAGCATCACCTGGGACCACTGGCTCGAATCCGGGCCGATGCCGGTGGGCATGATCCTGCTGACCCTCGGTATCTATCACTGGCACCGGGAGCAACTGGCAATCAACGGGCAGATGGAGAAGCGCGAGCGGCTGTTCCGTGAGCATCGCCTGTTCGACAAACTCACGCCGTTGGGGGGCGCCGACTTTCTCAAGCACGAACTGTCCGCCAGCCTGGAAGACAGTCGACGCCGCCAGCAACCCTTGTCGCTGCTAGCCCTGGACCTGGACAACTTCACCGCCATCAACCAGCGCTTCGGCCACGGCGAAGGCGATGCGGTGTTGCAGGCTGTCAGCCAGTTGCTGGTATTGAACCTGCGGCGCCAGGATCTGCTGTGCCGCCTGGCCGGTGATCGCTTCGTGGTGCTGCTGCCCGACACCGGCGAGAGCCAGGCCCGGCGCCTGGCCCTGGAGCTGGAAATTGCGGTGCGCAGCCTGGCCCACAAGACCCGGCAACACAGCGAACGGTTGCAACTGGTCGCCAGCACGGCGGTGGTGATGGCGTTCGACGAGTCCCCCGAGGCCTTGCTCAAGCGCCTGAACCTGGCGCTGGCCCAGTCCCGGACCACGTTGGCGAAAAGCGCATGACGCTCAAGACGTGCTGGTACGAAACCGACAGCCGCTTCATTCCGGGGCACTATCAGCCTGCCGCGCTGATCGACCTGGCGCTGTCGCGGGACATCGACAGCCATCGCCTGCTGCGCGGCACCGGGTTGTTTCACGACGATATCCTCGCCGGACAGAGCCGCATCAGCCCGCAGCAGTTCCTCGGCCTGATCGACAATAGCCGACGCCTGCTGGATGCCAGCGACAGCAGTTTCCTGTTTGGCCAGCGGCTGTTGCCGGGGCACTACGGGCCAGCGAGCCACGCCTTGCGCCACGCGCAGAATCTGCATCAAGCCCTGCAAACCCTGATCGACCAGCAGGCGCTGCTCAGCCCGTTGGCCGCCCCGAGGCTGCTGTTGGACGAGCACTATACCTATGTCCATTGGCTGGATAGTTGCGGCGCCGATGAACAATGGCGCTTCGTACTGGAGGCGAGCATGACCTCGATGGTGGCGATGAGCGCCTGGCTCAGCGGCGAACGCCTGCCCTGGCAGTGCAGCTTTCGCCACAGCGAACCGCGCTACGTCGAGCAATATTGGGTGCACCTGGGTGAGCACACCCAGTTCGACCGCCCCCTGGACCTGATGCGCCTGCCCCGCCACTGCCTCGCCCAGCCCTGGCCCAACGTCTCGGCCACCGCCGGCCAGGTGGCGCGGATCGAAGCCCGGGAACAGCTCGATCAACTGGGCTTCGCTTCAAGCTTCCTGGATAGCCTCTACGACTATCTGCACGCTCATGTGCAGCAGACGCCCAGCCTGGAACAGACCGCCCAAGCCTTCGCCATGAGCCCGGCAACCCTCAAGCGCAAGTTGCACAAGCACCACACCGGGTTCCAGCAACAGGTGGATCGGGTGCACACCCACGTGGCCTTGTATCTGTATCAGGTCAAGGGCTTCAGCAACGAGGAAGTGGCGCAGTACCTGCGATTCAACGATACGGCGAACTTTCGTCGCTCGTTCAAGCGCTGGACCGGCAGTACGCCGAATCTGATCCGGCAATTGCTGATGTTGGGCTGAACTGTGGGAGCAAGGCTTGCCCGCGATGCAGGCGCCTCGGTTCACCAAGGACCGCGTTGTCTGCATCGCGGGCAAGCCTTGCTCCCACAGATAAACTCCCTATGGGTTCAATGCCCGCGAATGTAGTGCTCCAACTGCCGGATCAAATCCGCCTGCTCGACAATCGCCTCTTTCACCAGGTCACCAATGGACAGCAGGCCGATCAACTGCCCGTTATCCAGCACTGGCAGGTGCCGCAAGTGGCTGTCGGTCATGACTTCCATGCAGCGGTCGATGCTCTGCTGGCTGTCGGCGGTGATCACTGGCGCGCTCATGATGGTGCGTACCGTCGTCCCCACCGATGAGCGCCCCTTGAGCACCATCTTGCGCGCGTAGTCCCGCTCGCTGAACACACCCACCACCTGGCCGTCCTCGATCACCGGCAACGCACCGACATTTTTCTCGGCCATGATCTGCAGCGCTTCGAGCACCGTCTGCTCCGGTGCGATGCTGTGGACCTGCTGGTTCTGCACACTCTTGAGTCTTACCAGTTGGGCGGCGGTTTTCATTACTAATCCCCAGGTTGCGAATCAAACAATAATTCGAGCTAAACCATTCCTGTGGCGAGGGGATTTAGCGAAACGTCGCACCGCCCCGCTCGGTTGCGTAGCGACCGTAAGATTTTTGGGGCCGCTGCGCAGCCCAGCGGGGATAAATCCCCTCGCCACAAATGGGTAAGCTGGTCAGTCTTCGCCAATCTCCACCACATCGCCGTTGAGCCGCACCGGCCATACCCGCAGGCTTTGTTCCGGGTATTCCAGGCAATGGCCGTCTTCCAGGCGGAAATGTTGCTTGTACATCGGCGAAGCAATCACCAGGTCACCCTTGATGCTGCCCAACAGACCGCGGCCGATGACGTTCGCACCCGACTTGGGGTCGCGGTTGTCGATGGCGTACAGCGGCTTGTCCTGATGCTCGGGCAGGTACAGCAACGCCACTTGGCTGCCGTCGTGCCAGGCGACCACGCCAGAGTTGGGCACCAGGTCGTCGCGGCTGCACAGGGCACGCCATTGCGCCGGTTCCTGGGCGACATTGCGGGCGGGAATACGAACGACGTTTGACTGGCTCATCAGAGCACCTCCTCGGTAACGGGAATCAGGTGGAGTTCGTGGGCGTGAACCGGCCGGCGCTGGCCGCGTTCCCTGACGAAATGAACATCCGGATCGCCGCGCCCATCGTTGACGAAGGTGCGGAAACGCTTGAGTTTGTCCGGATCCTTGAGGGCATTGGCCCATTCGCATTCGTAGCGGTCGACCACCAGTTGCATCTGGGCTTCGAGCTCGGCGCCCAGGCCCAGGCTGTCGTGGATGATCACGTCCTTGAGGTAGTCCAGGCCGCCTTCCAGGCTTTCGCGCCAGACCGAGGTCCGTTGCAGTTTGTCGGCGGTACGGATGTAGAACATCAGGAAGCGGTCGATGTAGCGGATCAGCGTGGCGTCATCCAGGTCCGTGGCGAACAGCTCGGCGTGACGCGGGCGCATGCCGCCGTTGCCAGCCACATAGAGGTTCCAGCCCTTCTCGGTGGCGATCACGCCGACGTCCTTGCTCTGGGCCTCGGCGCACTCGCGGGTGCAACCGGACACCGCGAACTTGAGCTTGTGCGGCGAGCGCAGGCCTTTGTAGCGATCCTCGATGGTCAGGGCCATCTGCACGCTGTCCTGCACGCCGTAGCGGCACCAGGTGCTGCCCACGCAGGATTTCACCGTGCGCGTGGATTTGCCGTAGGCATGCCCGGTTTCGAAACCGGCTTCGATCAGCTCGGCCCAGATGTCCGGCAACTGGTGCAACTGGGCGCCGAACAGGTCGATGCGCTGGCCGCCAGTGATCTTGGTGTAGAGGTCGTATTTCTTGGCGACCACGCCGATGGCGATCAGCTTGTCGGCGGTGATTTCCCCACCGGCGATACGCGGTACCACCGAGTAGGTGCCGTTTTTCTGCATGTTCGCCATGAAGGTGTCGTTGGTGTCCTGCAACGGCACCAGGGACGGGTCCATGATCGGCTGGTTCCAGCACGACGCCAGGATCGAGCCCACTGCCGGCTTGCACAGGTCGCAACCGGTGTGACCACGACCGTGCTTGGCCAGCAGTTCGTCGAAGCTGATGATGCCTTCCACCCGCACCAGCGCATACAACTCCTGGCGGGTGTAGGCGAAATGTTCGCACAGGCTCTTGTCGACGCTGACGCCGCGGGCAGTCAACTCATGCTCGAACACTTGCTTGACCAGGGCCGCGCAACCACCACACCCGGTACCGGCCTTGGTGTCGCATTTGAGCTGGCCCAGATCAGTGCAGCCACCGTCGATGGCCGAGCAGATCGAGCCCTTGGTGACGTTGTGGCACGAGCAGAGGGTGGCGGTTTCGGGCAACGCCGCCGGGCCCAGGGTCGGGGCGCCTGCGGACGACGGCAGGATCAGGCTGGCAGCGTCCTTGGGCAAGGCGATACCGTTCTGCATGTATTGCAGCAAGGTGTCGTAGTAGCTGTTGTCGCCCACCAGCACCGCGCCGATCACGCGTTTGCCATCGGCGTCCACCACCAGTCGCCGGTAGCTGGCGCTGGTTTCGTCGATGAATTGGAAGCTGCGCGACCCCGGGGTGTTGCCATGGGCGTCGCCGATGGAGCCAACGTCCACACCGAGCAACTTGAGCTTGGTCGACATGTCGGCGCCGGTGAAGGCTTCAGCGCTTTCGCCGCACAGCCGGGCCGCGACATTGCGGGCCATTTGGTAACCCGGGGCGACCAGGCCGAAAATGCTGCCGTTCCAGGCCGCGCATTCGCCGATGGCGTAGATGTCTGGGTCGCTGCTCTGGCAATGGTCGTCGATCACCACGCCACCGCGCGGGCCGATCTGCAGGTCGCACTGACGAGCCAAGGCATCCTGGGCACGGATACCGGCGGAAAACACGATGAGGTCGGTTTCCAGGAAATCGTCGTCGCCGAAGTTCATCCGATAACGGTACTGTTCACCGGCGCTGATGGACTGAGTGCCCTTGGACAGGTGCACGCCGACGCCCAGCTTCTCGATACGGGCCTTGAGGGCCAAGCCGCCCTGGATATCCAGTTGCACCGGCATCAGCCGGGGGGCGAATTCCACCACATGGGCTTCAAGGCCCAGGGTCTTCAGGGCGTTGGCCGCTTCCAGGCCCAGCAGGCCGCCACCGACCACCACGCCACGACGGGCATTGCTGGCAGCAGCGCGGATCGCGTCCAAGTCTTCCAGGGTGCGATAGACCAGGCACGAATCGCCTTCGGCGCCTTCAATCGGTGGCACGAACGGGTAGGAACCGGTGGCGAGCACCAGTTTGTCGTAGTGAAGGCGATCATGGGCGGTCACCACCTGATGCGCGTCACGGTCGATTTCCAGCACCGGCACACCCAGGTGCAACGTCACGCCGGGAGTCTGGTACAACGACGCTTCGCCAAGGGCCAGGGACTCGGCATCGCGACCCGAGAAGTACTCGGACAGGTGCACACGGTCGTAGGCACGCATCGGCTCTTCGCTGAACACATGCACACGGTAATGATTGAGGGCACCGCGCTCGATCAGTTGCTCGACACAGTGATGGCCGACCATGCCATTGCCGATCACGATCAGCGTTTGCAGCTTGTTCAGAGAAGCAACGTTGGAATTCATAAAAAGCACCCGACAAAAGCCCATCACGATTTTGAAAGCAAAAAAAAGACGCCTGAAACCTTGCGGTTCCAGGCGTCTTTGCCTGTTCTGTGCGGTATCGGCCCGGCGACTGCGCCCTGACCTACCGTTGTCCCCCGACCTGCTGGCACTCGATCTTCGTTGACCGACGGGGCTGCCCACTCGACTGTGTTCGCGGTGGGCCTGGATAGCCTCTTGCAGCGAGCGTGCCAAACCTGCGTCCCCCCTTATTCACGCCCTCCCGTTCACCCACAATCCCCTGTGGGAGCGGGCCTGCCCGCGAAGACGCCAGCTCAGTCACCGCAAGCCAACCGGCGCCCGCCGCCGCTGCGCAAGCACCGCCAACTGCCTTGCGATGGTGCGATCACCCCGTCAGCGGCTTCATAAAAGTGCAGCCCGCCCTCAGGAAGGGCTTGCTCTCGATATCAGTCGGTCAGTGGGCAAAGATGCCGGATGTGCCGCCGCCATCGCGAGCGAGCTCGCTCCCACAGAGGTAAGTGGTGAGCTCGCGATGGCGGTGGTTCAGCTTGAAAGGGTGTCGACGGTCCTGTTCACCATCGCAACGATACTGACAAGAAGCTCTTCCTTCGCCTCGCCAGCGCTGATCTCCCCGGTGGCAGCGGCGTTGGACAGGGCCTCCGCCGCTCCCAGCATCGCCCGCAAACCGGCCTGGGCGATGCCTTTCGTGCCGGCGAACGGTTCCAGCACGGCGCGGCACTTGTCGAGGAAAATCCCCTCGTATTCGCGCTTGATGCGTTCCAGTTCCGGCGAGCTGGTCAATGCCGCGATCACCCCGGGAATCTCCCGACCTTGCAACAGCACGCACTCGACGTAGGAAGAAGCAATCACCGCCGCCCGGCTTTGCAGGGTCGCGTCGCTGGCGTCCAGGGCCGCGTCCATCAACGCGGTCTGGCGGGCGTCGAAATCCTGGTACAGCGCCGCCAGCAACCCGGACCGGGTGATGAAGTGGTCGTAGACGATCGGCTTGGTCACCCCCGCCTGATCCGCCAGCCGAGCCAATGTCAGGGCGTCGCTGCCCTCCTCCCTCACCAGTCGCCAGGCGACATCCAGCAATTGTCGCTGCCGGTCATGCCGGGATAAACGACGACGAGGTGAAGACTGCGGATGTTCGTCAGTGCTTGACATGCTAACTTTACCAACCGTAACTTACTAACCGTAACTTAACCCAGCATACCTGTCTTCCAGACTGCGTGACCAGAAGGAGTTTCGCCATGCATGCATTGATCGTTGTGGCTCACCACGACCCTCGTTCCCTCACCCACAGCCTGGCCGGAAAAATCGCCGAGGGCATCACCCGCGCCAACCCCGCCGATACGTTCGAGATCGCCGACCTGGCCGCCGAAGGCTTCGATCCGCGCTTCAGCTTCGCCGACCATGCCGTTCACCACCGCGAAGCCTTGCCGCCCGCGGATGTGCTGGCCGAACAAGCCAGGATTGATCGTGCCGATACGTTGGTGCTGGTCTATCCGATTTACTGGTGGTCCATGCCGGCGCTGCTCAAGGGCTGGATCGACCGGGTGTTTTCCAACGGCTGGGCATTCGATTTCAGCCTCGACAAGCCGTTTGTCCAACAACTGCAGCACTTACGGGTGCACCTGGTGGCGGTCGGTGGCGCCGATGCCGACAGCTTCCAGCGCCACGGTTACGGCGAGGCGATGACCACGCAGATCGACCATGGCATTTTCGATTACTGCGGCGCCCGCGTGGTGAGCTCCCAACGTTTGCTCGAATCGGAAACCGTCGATCCGCACCAGCATTTGCAGGTCGCTAGCGTTATCGGCCAGCGGCTGTTCACGACGCTCGACGAGACCACACACGCCGCCACCGCCTGCGCGTGACCTCAGAGTGCTCGACCCCGGGCAGCAGACAGTGTCGCGTCACGAGCATAGATATCCGGGATGTACAACGGCTGGCCCTGGCTGTCCGCTTGTGCTGTCCAGTACCCCAGCAGGATCGGCACGGGCCGGGCCAACCGGAATTCATGGGTCGTCTCGGTGGCCAGCAGCGTATCGGTACGCGCGCGTTCGGCCGGGCTTACCAGCAGGTCGCGCAAGCTCATCACTTGCTCGATCCGCACGCAGCCTGAACTGAAGGCTCGCGGGCCTTTGCTGAACAGCGCCTGGCTCGGGGTGTCATGCAGGTACACCGAGAACGGATTGGGAAAGCGGATCGCCATTTTGCCCAACGGGTTCTTCGGACCTGGATCCTGGCGCAGCATGACGTTGCCCGGGTGCTCCCAGTCGATATCCTCTGCCAGCAACGGCAGGCCTTCACTGTCGAGGATCCGCAGGTTATGACGGGCGAGAAACTCCGGATCGCGGCGAATCTCGGGCAGTTTGTCTTCACGCATGATGGTCGGCGGAATGGTCCAGGTCGGGTTGAGCGTCAGCCGGGTGACATGGGATTTGAGCAACGGTGTCTGCCGTTGCGCTCGGCCCACCTGGGTGCGGGTTTGCCAGACTGGCGCGCCGCCTCGATAAACCGTCAACTGGGCCGCCGCCACGTTGACCAGGACACTATCGTTCTCCACGTCCTGGGCCAGCCAGCGCATGCGTTCCAGATTGATGCGCAACTGCTCGCGACGCGTGGCCGGGCTGACGTTCAGCTCGGTCACGGTCCACGGCCCCACCACGCCATCGGCCTGCAGCGAATGCTGGGTCTGGAAGCTTTTCATCGCGTCCACCAGCGTGGGGCTGTAGTGCTCATCAGTCAGCAGCGGCGGTGTACTCAGGTAGCCCTCGCTGAACAGTCGCTGGGCCAGGGCGGGTACGCGGGCGTCCTGCTTGTCCGGTTGCAGCAGCGGTCCGCCCGGCACGGGTTGCCAGTCGGATAGAGGCTGTTGCCGCAGCCGGGCATAGAGGCCACGCAGGTTGCGATAAAGGTCCAGGTTCGGCCGGGCCTGTTCAAAAGCAGCGGCGACGTCCCGCAGGCCGAGGCCGGCGATGGCCAGCACCACGGCCTGATGATCCTGCGGTGGCGGATTGGCCTTCCATACCGGCTCCAGCCGGGCTTGGGGCAGGTAGCCGAAACGCAGGTCATGCAAGGCTTGCAGGTAGCGCTGGCTGATGGCGATGTCGACGCAGTGAGCGCCCTGGGCTGCCCCCTCGACCGGCAGGCCATAGCGTGTTGGATCCAGGCCGTCATCGGCCAATTGTTGCAACTGGAACTGCAACGCCCCCCGTCGTTCGTCGTCCAACCAGATTTCCTGGCCTGCGTTTTGCTGATAGAACGCCTGCAAGTCGAGCAGCGTCGGAAAGTCGACGCCCGCCGCGACGTCCGGGCACGCGACCGCCAGTTGCGCCAGTGTGGTCTGCACGAATGCAGGATCGCTGTCTTCGGCTGTCGCGACCAATGGCGCAGTGAGCAATAAAAGGCTCAGGTAACATGCGGACTTTTTGAACAACTGCTTTACTCCAATCCATGGCCGTCTCGTTGACGGTGAATTTTGCGACAGGTACGACCCGCCATCATGCAAACAATCAAAATCGGACGGGATGCCGCTAACGAACACCACGCTGGAAACGCTTCGCCTGTACAGGGCTTTTTGCGCCGATTCTGTCTGGTCATGCTGGGCCTGGGCGTCATTTGCAGCCCGGCGCTGGCGGAAAAAAAGGCGAATTCGAAAACGCTCTACCACAGCCTCGCCTACGCAGCGCCGGAACTCAATCCCCTGGCGCTCAAAAGTGCCTTGAGCGCCATGCAATGTGCGGTCGCCAACGGTGCCAACCCAGCCCGTCACCTCGCGGTCATCGACTACTCGCAACCCTCCACCGCCCGTCGCCTGTGGATCTTCGACCTGCGCCAGAAAAAGCTGGTGTTGCGCGACCTGGTGGCCCATGGACAAAAGTCCGGGGAAAACTTCGCGACACAATTTTCCAATCGCCTGGGCAGCTACCAGTCCAGCCTGGGCCTGTTTCGCACCCAGGAAAGCTACCAGGGTGCCCACGGCTATTCGCTACGCATGGACGGCCTGGAGCCGGGTTTCAATGACCAGGCCCGTGATCGGGCAATCGTGATCCATGCCGCCGACTACGTGAACCCGTTGTGGAGCGTGCGCCAGGGACGCATCGGGCGCAGCCAGGGCTGCCCTGCCGTACGCCCCCAGGTGGCGCGCCAGGTGATCGACAAGCTCAAGGGCGGTCAATTCATGTTTTCCTGGTACCCGGACCCGGGTTGGCTCAAGCGTTCGGCCTATCTCAATTGCCAGCCGCAACAGGTGGCGAGCATTCTGGCTACCAGCGGCGGTTAGATGGCACCTTTGTGGCGAGGGGATTTATCCCCTCGCCACAGGTTAAAATGCCGGCCTTTCGAATCCCTGGCGTTGCCTGAATGAATTGCGTAGCCCTTCAAACCCTTCACGACCATTTGCTGACCGCCCTGGAATCGGTGCCGGAAGAAACCCGGCGCCTGTTCCATGGCCGCGGACGCTGCTGGCCAGGCCTGGAGCAGATCACGGTTGACTGGTTGCAAGGGGTGGTGCTGGTCTCGCTGTTCAAGGAGCCTGAACCGACGCACCTGGACGATTTGATCGCGACACTACTGGCGCTCACTACGTCGCCGGCCTGGCAACACAGCAAGGCCCATACACTGGCGGTGCAGCACCGCTACCTGCCGCAAAGCCTCACCCAATGGCTGGTGGGCGAGCCCATTGACGAATGGACCTTGACCGAAGGTGGCCTGCGCTACCGGATCGACCTGGGCAAAAAGCAGAACAACGGCCTGTTCCTCGACATGCGTTATGGCCGCGACTGGGTCCGGGCCAACGCCGAGGGCAAACGGGTACTGAACCTGTTCGCCTACACCTGCGGCTTCTCGGTGGCGGCCATCGCTGGCGGCGCGCAGCATGTGGTCAATCTGGACATGTCCCGCGCAGCCCTGAGCCGAGGCCGCGACAACCATCGACTGAACGGCCACGACCTGAGCCAGGTGAGTTTCCTCGGCCACGACTTGTTCAAGTCCTGGGGCAAGGTGATCAACAGTGGCCCGTACGACCTGGTGATCATCGATCCGCCGACCTTCCAGAAAGGCAGCTTCCTGCTGACCAAGGATTACCAGCGGGTATTGCGCCGCCTGCCGGAACTGTTGGCCACCCACGGCACGGTGCTGGCTTGCAGCAACGACCCGGCCACCGGCCCGGACTTCCTCATCGACGGCGTTACCCGCGAAGCGCCCGGGCTGGTGTTCGAAGCACGCCTGGACAATCCGCCGGAGTTTCCTGACGCCGATATGGCTTGCGGGTTGAAAGCATTGGTTTTCAAGTCGGCGACGCCTGGCGCGGGATAACGCATGCGAAGAGACCCGCCGCGGCGGGCCTCTTCATCTTATGCGTGTGAGAGACTAGCGCGGTCGCAGCGGCCACCAAGGGTTGACCAGCTCTGCTGTTATTCGCCGTACCTGGGCCTCGATTTGCTGACTTCTGACCGAACGGTAGATAGCCATGGTTCGTCGTAGCTGGTCTTCGGTCAGGGTCACCGGTTGACCAGCGGTCCACTCTACATCCGCCACCGGTTCGAGGGTCGTGCGGCGCCAGACGTGCTGATCGCCTTGTGTGACTGGCTCCCATGCACTAGGCAGGTCGGCATCCGGTCGTGCAAGGTTATCCAGCAGCACCTGGGGCCAACTGGACGGGTTCACGGACTCGCTGTAGGCATCGATAATCGTTTCGTCTACCCCCGCCCAGGCCTCCAGACCTTCGGCCCAAGCCTCGGACATGATCCCGAGATAAGGCCGCCAGATCATTTCCCCGACCCGAGGATTTTGATCGTTGTTATTGAAGGTGTCCTGTGCATCGCTGAGCCAGTTGATGAAGTGTTCCCGGGTCATATGGGGCTGTCGCTCCAGCGCATCGGGAAAGCGCTCAATCTGCACGTGAGTCCAATAAGTGTATTGGTCCACCAGGAAACTTGCGAACGGCACACTTTGCTGCGCCAGACGAGCCCGTAGAACCGACTCGAACATCATCATGTGCAGTTCTAATTCCCAGATATTCGGTTTTAACCTGTCCAGGGTTCGGTCCCGCAGGCGCACGCGCAGTTCGGTCATCCGCTGATCGAAATCGGTAACTGCCGTTGATAGGGGCTCATTCGCGTTTTGATACCCGATGAAATGCTCCAGAATGAAGGCACCCCTTGTACGAACCTGGAAGGTCAAGCCCAATGCCGTACGGCGATCCGAGTCACGCATCATCCCTGAAAACCAGTCGATGAACTCACGGTTTACGGCATCGTCGCGGGCGGCTTCCAGTGCGCTCCGTAGTCCTGGGTTGATATACAACCAATCATCGATGGTGTATCTGAAAATTCCGTTATCCCACTGGTGAAGTGCGTTTATTTGTACGCTGGGCAGCGGGTTGTCGTCGAGCAACACGCCAACGCTGCCCCCTTGCAGCCGCTCAAGAACAGGCAGCAGGTCGTCCTGAATATCGGTGATGTTATTGTTGCTGAGATCGATACTGTCGACCTCTTCAGCCGATGGCCTCGACAGCATCGCCAACGCCAGCGCCGGTACCCGCGTGAGCCCCGTATCGGACAGCTCAAGGTCCCGGAGTGCAACAAGCTCAGGCAAGTCTGGCAAATCCCGGCAATTATTGCCGTTGAGGCTCAGGTCCTCCAGGGCGGTGGCGCTTCGCAGGAATTGACTGCCCTCCTCATCCAGGCGCAGGCCGCAGCGCGACAAATCCAACGAACTCAATTGAGGTAAAGCGGTGATGGCTCGCAATTGCTCCTCGGTGAAATGGATGTTGTCGCTCCAGGACACCTCACGCAACGATGGAAGCTCGGCCAGACGGCCGATAGCACTGACCGCCATCCCGGTGTTGCTACGGATTCCGGACAGGTCCAGGATTTCCAGCTGTGGAGCCAAATCGGGGCCGAGCAAAGGGGCGAATACATCAGCGGTCAGGGCGAGCGGGTTTGCGCTCAATGAGAGCTCCATCAGCCCACGCAATTGGCCGGCAGCCAGTGGGATTGCAGTGAGTTGATTACCCTGCAGGTGCAACGTATCGATATTGGGAAACAGGCGCAAAAAGTCCGAAGGGTCTTCGCTCAGGCCCATGTCCATCAGAACCAACTCTTCGATGTGTTCAAAACCCACACTGATCGGCGGCAAACGGCCAATGTTTTGCCCCCCTAAACGCAATGCCATGTCGCTGCCTTCGTTACCGGGATCCGGCACACGCCGCCAGGCGCTACGAATTTGCGCAGCCACAGCCCTACGCTGTGAAAGCCGAACCTCGACATCGACGCTGCCCTCGGCTGGGTGATGTAGCTCTTGATGCGCCTCCCATTGCTGCAGCTCATTGTCAAGCGTCGTCCATTCATTTTCCAGCCGAGTGACAAAGCTCTGCAACTCGACGCCCTGGCTCCTCGCCTGCTGGGCCAGGGTATCTTTTAGCATCTCAAGATCAGGCCCCGCATAGCTAGGATATAGCTGCTCGAGACGCTCCGAGAGCCCATGCCGCCAGGCCATCAGCGGGAGCCGTCCACGTCCGCTGGCCGGATAACCCAGGCGTCCATTAATCCATTGCAGACGAGCCCCGCTCGTGTCGAGGCGCCTTATCATCAAATAGGGACGCAACCCTTGCCGATCATCCAGGGCTTGGGCAAGCAAGCGGGTCCGAAGCATCGTCCCTTCCCAGATGTTCAAGCCCAGCGCTTGCCGTGCGTCGTCCGGCATCGCCCTGAGCAATGCGTCTTCCAGGCCCAACGCATCAGCGAGCTCGTTCCCTTCATCGTCAAAGGGCCGGTACAGCTCGCCTTCCTGGCGGATGATCTTCCAGGGCCCCGCCTCGCCCACCTCGATTGGACTCAGGGCTTCGCGCAATAACAGACGCAGCCGCACCCGGCTCTGCAATTGGGGAGTGCGCCCCACCAGGCCCATGACGATACGATCCCGGTCGGCACTGCTTTCGCCGCGCTCCAGATCGCGCAAGGCACGGGAGAGGCGCAGCTCACGCAGCGCCTCGGCGCACTGGCTACCAAGGCCCGCACTCACGCGCCCTTCCCGCAGGCGTACACGGTCCTGTCCCACCGATTGGCTGGCAAGCTCAGTGGCCATTGATTCTGGCAGGCCCGGAAAATCCCGCACCAGGGGGGCTGCCAACGGATCGAGCCCAGTGGGGCGGGCCATACCGGCAATGATCCGTTTCGTATTGTTTTCCAACTGCCGGGCCCAAAGTCCGGCAAGCCGACGGCTGCGCTCCAGCGCGCTCAGGCCGAAGCTGTTTTGCCCCAACAGTGCAGCCTGTTCATCGATGCTGAAGCCGGCCAGGATGCGGCTCGCCCAGGTATCATCCTCCAGGTCCGATTCGGTCAGCAGAAGGCTACGCCTGCTGGTTGCATTGCCCAGGGAGTAAAGCTGTTCTCCGTCGTTGTAATGCACTGCAACCCCTTCAGGCCAACCCGGCAGTTCGAGCAAAATTTGCAGGGTACGAAAATGCACCCGGCCTGGCGCCTTATCGAGGTTCAATTGCTCAATGGTATGTCGCACCCATCGCCAATTGCGTGCTTCAGCCAAGGCATCGGACAAGATCGCCGGCATCGGGTGTCCCTCGACTTGCAGATACCGCAAATGCGCCTCGCTGATACCGACCTGTCGCTGCACTGCAAGGATTGCACTGTCGTCGAGTTCGCTCGGCGTCTCGGCAAAATTGTGCAGCAATTGCAAGTTGCTTCGTTGCAAGGGATTTCGATGCGCCCACTGCCAGCCGCGGGTACGACTCCACTCCAAGGGCGGCCTCACGCCTCGGTGCCCGGCAGGCAGGCGCAGCGCCAGGTTGTCGCCCGCACCACGCACCTCGAAATAACGCTCCTCGACTTGCACCCAGGCGTCGTCTGCCGTGCGCCAGACACCCCAGGCGTCCTGCACAGCCTCCACTGGCGGCAGCCGCCGTGCCGCGAAAGGCTCGACATCGCCGTTCCACAGGCGCGTGCTCCCGTCACTGACCGGCATGGGTTCGATGACCGCGCCTACGAATCCCAGATAAGCACCTTGGGCAATCCCGAACAGTACATTGAAGATATGTTCGATGGCTTCCTGGGAATGGCCTTCGTTGAAAGCCTGGATGCCCTCGAAAATTTCATACACCAGGCGAACGCCCCCTACTACCGCAGCGGCCATTCCGATAGGGGCGAAGAACGGAAAAAAGACCGCGGTGAGCATCAGCGAACGTTCGACAAGACCTTCCCAATAAGCAAGACGAGCCAGCAGCGCCTGCCAGTCGAGATCTTCGGTCGGCACCATCAGCGCTGCGGCATTTGCCAAGGTATTGCCGCGCCATTCGTGGTAGTAGGCATGCCAAGGGTCAACGCGTAGATCCCTCAGGCTCCAGGTCACCCTCGGAACAGGGATCCGAATGCGCCTACGACTGCCGTCCTCGCCTCGCTCGCCATCGCGCCAGCCACTGATCCGGCCATAAATCTCCTGGATCAAGTTCGGGTGAGGCTCTACTCTCCATTCCACTTGATCATGCAAGGCCTCACCCAGTTGGGCCTGCAAGCGCAGCGGGAAATAACGCATCAGGCTCTGGCGATAGCTGCGTTGGCGGACTCTGGCGGTCAGTTCCGCCGACATGGCTTGTAAACTGGGGAACTGCCTCACGGGTGCAACCGGATCATGAGGGATGTGCAAGACGATCGGTCGCACCCCATTGGCGTCGCCTTTCACACCCCAATACACCCGGGCGCCGAACAGTGGCACCGATAAAAATTCGAGCGACTTGATCTCACAGGCCAAAGGGACAACAGGCTTGTTCTCAAGGTGCACGCCGGCATCGGCCAACAGCCGTTCGCCGACATCATCGAGGCGCCCGTCCAGTTTCGCCTCGTAAGCGTCGTGGGCCAGGAGGCTGCGGGCATACGCCATGTAGGCGCTCGCGACAGTAGGCACCGTGCTGCGGATGCGAGGCAATTTGCGTTCAAGTGCCTTGCGGTAAGCGCCCCCCACGTTCGCGCGGCGACAGATGCGCGCGAACTCGGCCGGCGTCGTGGGCAAAACCACGGAGTCCACCGGGACATCCCACTGGTAGAACTCTTGCGGATTACCTTGGATGAAAAGCTGGCCTTTTTTATCGAAATCGCTGTCGGTGGCGGCATCGGCAGGCGGATAGTTGCGCATTGCCGCTTCGATCAGTGATTGCGAAGGGGTATATGGAGCGCGCTTGACTCGTGCCCGGCGCACTGCGTCGACGGCAATACGAGTGCCATCGACAGGGCCGCTCACGACTTCCCAGGCTTGCACCTCCGGTTGGGCGGCCAACACGTCATAGGTAAAGGTCTGCGGTACAGGAAGATCAACCAACAGTGCGTTGAGTGCATCGCTATCGCGCTGCAGTTGTTGGGTAAGGACCTTGAAGCGTTCCTGGTGAACCCGGGACGCTCGTTTCAACCAAGCGGGTAGCCTGGCTTGGATAAATTCAATATGAGTCTCTGGGGCAGACATGAGAAACCTCCTTCCTTGGAGTTGATTGGTTGTTCGAGCGCGAAGAAGCGCCTGCGATGCTCTCGAAAACAAGCGCTCTTTGAAATCATCCAACCGTTGCAAGGGGTTGCGAGGCGTGTAGGGATGTATTTGCATGGCGTGGGGACGGGAAACAGGGGCGGTACAAGGTCCGACTCGGCCGGCAACCTGGAGGTTTCGAGAGAAAAGTTACAATTCTGTCAGCCGCTCAGACCACCAGCGTCAACCACGCCGACACCAGCAGCATCACCGCCATGACCCGATTGAATCGGCCCATCGCCACGGCCGAACGGCAGAACCTGGCGGCGCCGCGGCCCAGGTAGGCCCAGGCGGTCATGCACGGGATCGAAATGGCAAAGAACGCCAAGGACAGCCAGAGGACCCGCACGGTGCGGTCGGCCTCCGTCCCCGCGAAGACGCTGACCACCGCCAACGCCATCATCCAGGTTTTCGGGTTCACCAACTGCAAACCGGCAGCCCCCGCCAGACCCAGCCGCGGGCCTTCGACCGGCCGGTCCGGGTCGATGGCCTGGGCCGGGGCGCTGAAAATCTGCCAGGCCATCCAACTCAACCAGGCGATGCCCGCCCATGAGAGCAGCGTCTGAATCGTGGCATGGCGCGCCAGCACGTCCCCCAACCCGGTGCCGACCAAAAGCACCAGCAAGGCCGCTGCCGTGCAGGCACCGAGGATGATCGGCACAGTGGTTGCCAAGCCGAAGCGCGAGCTATGGCTCAGCACCAGGATATTGGTCGGGCCCGGGGTGATGGAGGCGACAAACGCGAACACGGCAAACGGCAGTAACTGGTCCATTGAGCAACATCTCGGTGAATGATCGATCGCTTGATCATCCCCATGAAGCCGTGATCAGTCTGGAACAATTGAGCAGCGCTTGCGGTAGTCCGCCGGGCTCAGGCGATAGGCGCGCTGGAACCAGCGGCCCAGGTGGCTTTGGTCGGCAAAACCGAGCATGGCCGCCACTGCCACGGCACTCTCGCCACGCGCCAGCAGGCGCCGGGCGCGGGCCAGGCGCAACTGGATCAGATAGGCATGGGGCGCCAGGCCAAAAGCCGCCTTGAACGCACGGGTCAGACGGAAACGATCCACGCCGGTGACCTGCGCCAGGTCATCCAGGCCGATGTCTTCGCTCAGGTGACTGTGCAGATAATCCCGGGCCTGCTGCGCCACCAATGGCAGCCGCGGATCCGGGTTGATCCGCGCCCGCCAGTGCAGGTGTTGGGTCAGGTTGGCCAACAGCGTATCGAGGGCCGTCTGGCGCACGATGCGAATCTCCTGCTCGTGCAGGCTCTGGAAAGCCATGGCCGTGGCACTCGCCAGCCGCGCATCGTCGGTCAGGGTCGCGGCAAACCCCAACTGGGCGTTGTCCGGCGCCACGTCGAACAAGGAACGCAATTCGCGCTCCAGCCATTGAGGCTCCAGGTACAACGTGCGGTAGGTAAACCCGTGGTCGTGGGGGGCATTGCCGTCATGCAGCTCGCCGGGCTCGAGCAGGAACACTTTGCCCGGCGTGCTGTTGTGCTGCTGGCGCCGGCAATGAAACTGCTGCACCCCCTGCTCGGTCACGCCCACCAGATAGGCATCATGCCAATGGGGATCATAGGCATGCCCCTCGAAATGCGCGCGCACGGTCTCGATCCCGGACGTGGCGTCCTGCTTGAGATCGATCCAGTTGCGCGCCGTCATGCCCTATCCTGCTTGGTGAATGTGCTCTTGGCAGATTAACTGCTGATGAGGAGAGTGTCTGGAAGATTTGTGCAGGCCTTGTGGAATTCGGGTCTGCTCACGATGGTGTTCGGTCTGTAGATGCATCTGTGACTGACCCACCGCTATCGCGAGCAAGCTCGCTCCCACACTGGATCTTCAGAGGGCAAAAAACTTGTGTTCGGCACAAATCCCTCTGTGCGAGCTTGCTCGCGATAGCGGTGGGTCAGCTTGCATCAATGGTGCATGTGCCGCCGTCATCGCGAGCAAGCTTTGCTCCCACAGAAAAAACGCGGTCTCCACCAAGAACCAGGTCGGCTACTAGGCCGCCTCGTGGTGGACGTTGATCTCGGACGCCCCGTTAACCACGCTGGCCGAACGCAGGCATTGCGCAGTGGGCATCCCGAGCCTAGGCGAGGCACCGAGTGGTGGGGCATGAGCGTTTTGCTTACTTTTGACTGGGCCGGCTTCCGGGCTTCTCAAAAGTGACCCGCTGTAAGAGCGGAACCCTAAGCAGCCGTTACCGCGAAAATGGATATGTACCCGGTCAACAAAACCGGCCGATCCCACCTCAGGCATCCGGAGTGATCGCTGGCAACACCGTCTCCACCGCCAAACGAGCCAATTCAGCATCCTGCTCAGCCTTGACCCCTGACACCCCGATAGCCCCAATGCACTGCCCGTCATGACGAATGCTCACCCCACCTTCAAGCATCCCCTGCAGGTGCGGAGCGCTGAGAAACGCGTAACGACCACCATTGATCATGTCTTCGAAAACCTTGCTATCACGCCGCCCCATGGCGGCCGTGCGGGCTTTTTCGGTGGCGATATAGGCCGACAACGGCGAGGCATCGTCCAGGCGCAGCAGCCCCAGGGGATGACCACCGTCGTCCACCACACAAACCGACACCGCCCATTGACGCTGGTGAGCCAGCTCCTTGGCCGCCACCAGCAATTGCGCAACGTCCTGCTCAGTCAATACCGCTTTGCTTTTCATGGATCACTCCGTGCTATGCCACAGGAGGCCCGCGAGACAATCAGGCGCCGCCCAGCAAGCCGAGGAATATTTCCTTCTGCGAACCATAGCGCACATCCAGCGGTTCATTGAAGCCCGGGGGCCGGCGATCTACCGCGGGTGACACGAACATCCATTTCGCCTCAATGGATCCACGACTCAACCAATTGTCCGTAAAAACAGCAAAAACGTTGACAGAGAAATTAGTTAAGAGAGTTAATGGATCCACAGACAAGAACAACATCCGCCTGGAGATCCCTCATGTACCCCAAAAATGCCTGGTACGTTGCCTGCACCCCCGATGAAATCGCCGACAAGCCCCTGGGTCGCCAGATCTGTGGTGAGAAGATGGTTTTTTACCGGGGGCATGAAGGCAAGGTCGCGGCGGTGGAAGACTTCTGCCCCCATCGCGGCGCCCCGCTCTCCTTGGGTTATGTCGAAAACGGCAACCTGGTGTGCGGCTATCACGGCTTGGTGATGGGCGGCGACGGCAAGACCGTCGAGATGCCGGGGCAACGGGTACGAGGCTTCCCTTGCAACAAGACCTTTGCGGTACAGGAACGACATGGGTTCATCTGGGTCTGGCCCGGTGACCAGGCGCTGGCCGATCCGGCACTGATCCACCACCTGGAATGGGCCGAAAACGATGAGTGGGCCTACGGTGGCGGCCTGTTCCATATCCAGTGCGACTATCGCCTGATGATCGACAACCTGATGGACCTGACCCACGAAACCTACGTCCACGCCTCGAGCATCGGCCAGAAGGAAATCGACGAGGCGCCGCCGGTGACCACGGTCGACGGCGATGAAGTGGTCACCGCCCGGCACATGGAAAACATCATGGCCCCGCCGTTCTGGCGCATGGCCTTGCGCGGCAACAACCTGGCCGACGACGTGCCGGTGGACCGCTGGCAGATCTGCCGCTTCACCCCGCCCAGCCATGTGCTGATCGAAGTCGGCGTGGCCCATGCCGGCAACGGCGGTTATCACGCCGCGCCGCAATTCAAGGCGTCGAGCATCGTGGTGGATTTCATCACGCCGGAAACCGAGACGTCGATCTGGTACTTCTGGGGCATGGCCCGGCACTTCCAACCCCAGGATGACGCCCTCACCGCGTCCATTCGCGAAGGCCAGGGCAAGATTTTCAGCGAAGACCTGGAAATGCTCGAACGCCAGCAGCGCAACCTGCTGGACCATCCGCAACGCAATTTGCTCAAACTCAACATCGACGCTGGCGGCGTACAGTCTCGCCGGGTGCTGGAGCGCTGGATCGCACGGGAACGGGAAGCACAGGCCGGGTTGATCGCCAGCAGCCATCAACCGCAACAGGTGGAGCAACGGTCATGATCGAAGTCCAGGTCGCGGCGCGACACAACGAAGCCCTCGATATCTGCAGCTACGAATTGACGCGTGTCGATGGCCAGCTGTTGCCGGCCTTCACCGCCGGCGCCCATATCGATGTGCACTTGCCTGGCGGGCTGATTCGCCAGTACTCGCTGTGCAACCATCCCGAGGAGCGGCACCGCTACCTCATCGGCGTGCTCAAGGATCCGGCGTCCCGCGGTGGTTCGAGCAGCCTGCATGAGCTGATCCAGCCAGGTATGCGCTTGCACATCAGCGAACCGCGCAACCTGTTCGCTCTCGCCCCGCAAGCCCGGCGCAGCCTGCTGTTTGCCGGCGGCATCGGCATTACGCCGATCCTGTGCATGGCCGAGCACCTGGCCCAGAATGGTGGGGTGTTCGAGCTGCATTACTGCGCCCGCGCCCGGGACCGAGCGGCCTTTGTCGAGCGCCTGCGCCAGTCTCCTTATGCCGACCGGGTCTTCCTGCATTTCGATGAAGAACCTGAAACCTTGCTGGACGCCGCCAGGGTGTTGGCTGCGCCCAGTGACGACGCGCACCTCTACGTCTGCGGCCCTGGCGGGTTCATGCAACACATCCTCGACACCGCCAAGAGCCAGGGCTGGCAGGAAACCTGCCTGCACCGCGAATACTTTGCCGCCGCCCCTACCGACACCCGTGCCGATGGTAGTTTTTCGGTCAAGCTGGCCCGCAGCGGCCAAGTGTTCGACGTGCCGGCGGACTGCAGTGTGGTGCAGGTGTTGGAGAGCCATGGCATCGAGATTCCGATCTCCTGCGAACAAGGTGTCTGCGGCACCTGCCTGACCCGTGTGCTGGAAGGTGTGCCGGAGCATCGGGACATGTTTCTGACCGAGGCTGAACAGGCCTGCAACGACCAGTTCACGCCGTGTTGCTCCAGGTCCAAGACACCGATCTTGGTACTCGACCTCTAACACAGGACATTGTGGGAGCGAGCTTGCTCGCGATGGCGTCGGCTCAGCAGCATTGATGGTGACTGACACACTGCTATCGCGAGCAAGCTCGCTCCCACAGGGGATTGGTGGTGAGTTCACAAATCCAGCATCCACTCGGTAAATATTGTGGGAGCGGGCTTGCTCGCGAAGAGGTCGGAACATCCAGCATTGATGCAAGCTGACCCACCGCTTTCGCGAGCAAGCCCGCTCCCACAGGGGGATTTGTGGTGGGCTCACGAATCCAGCAGTCATTCACAACTGGGGCTGTTCATTCCGAGCGAAGAATCACCGTCATTCGCTCGTCAGCCAGCGTCGAGCCGAAGACTTCGGCGTAACGCAGGGTCGCGTTGGCATGCTCGCGCATGATTGCCTCGGCGCGGCCGCTCTGGCGGTTGATCAGGGCGTCGAACACCGAGTGGTGTTGCATATGGGCATAGTTGAAGCGGCGAAATTCGCCGGCCATGTTCTGGCGATCCACCGCCAGGGCGGTGACTGAGGCGAATGGCAGATGATCGTTGCGGGCCAGGGCATCGGCAATCGCCGGGTTGTGGCTGCCTTCGACGATCACCTGGTGAAAACGCATGTTGAGGTCATGATAGACCTCCAGGTCGTCCTCGGTCACATAGCCCTTGGCGAACAGTTCATCGCCCTGCACCAGGCATTGCTCGAGTATCGCGCGGGCCTCTTCAGACAAACCGTGCTCGGCCGTCTGCCGTGCCGCCAGGCCCTCCAGTACGCCACGCACCTCCACGGCCCCGGCGATCTGCTCGGCACTGACCGAACGGACCTGGAAACCTCGCCCGCCGAAGCGCACCAGCAACCCTTCCTGCTCCAGGGTGCGGAACGCCATGCGCACCGGCATGCGCGAAACGCCGAACAACTCGGCCGTGGGGATTTCCATCAAGCGCTCGCCAGCGGCCAACTCACCCGAGGCGATCATCTTGCGCAGCGCAACCAGCACCGTTTGGCCGGGCTTACTCATCCAGGCGATTCCACAGAAAAGAAGCCGTCATAGTAGAAGGCTTGGCGCAGCGTGTCACGGCAAGGCAGTGGCAGCCAGGCTGGCCGCCACAGCGGGTTGTTCAAATCCCCGCCAACTCGCGCAACTGCGCCAAGGTCTGCTCGTCCAAGGTAATCCCGTGCTCATTGGATTTGCTGCGCTCGCGATGGCGACGGTCTCCCGGCAAGCGCCGCAACCCGACGCCATGCATCTGCCTGACCAGTTCCTGGCTGCGCTCGGCGAAGTTTTGCCCGGCGGTCTTGCTTGGGTCGATCACGATCAACAACTGACCGGTCCACGGGGTCTTGGCGCCCGGATGGTTATGCCAGTCGAACTCGAAGGAAAAATTGCCGCCCGTCAGGGCTGCCGCCAGCAATTCGACCATCATCGACAACGCCGAGCCCTTGTGCCCGCCAAAGGGCAGAAGCGCTCCACCTTCGAGAATCGCCTTGGGGTCGCGAGTCGGCTGGCCGAGGCTGTCCACGCCCATTCCTGGCGGCAACAACTCGCCCTTGCGTGCAGCAATCTGTACGTCGCCGTGGGCAATGGCGCTGGTGGCGAGGTCGAAGACAATCGGCTCACCGTCAGCCCGTGGTGCGGCGAAGGCAATGGGGTTGGTGCCGAACAATGGGCGGTCCGCGCCATGGGGCACCACACACGTCATGCTGTTGACCACACTCAACGCCACCAGGCCTTCATAGGCAAACGGCTCGACATCCGGCCAGAGGGCGGCAAAGTGGTGGGAATTGCGAATGGCCAGGACGGCAATACCGGCGCTGCGGGCCTTCGCCACCAGCAATGGACGCGCTGCGGCCAGGGCGGGCTGGGCAAACCCGTTGCTGGCGTCCACGGCGACAAACCCTGACGCGACGTCCTCGACCACCGGCACGGCCTTGCCGTTGACCCAACCGCTGTTGAGCGTCGAGACGTAACCGGGAATGCGAAACACCCCATGGCTGTGGGCGCCATCGCGCTCGGCCCCGGCGCAGTTTTCAGCCAGGCACCGAGCGACTTCGGTCGACGTGCCATGACGCAGGAAAATTTTCTCCAGCAAGCTCACCAGAGCATCAAAAGACAAGGTGCAAGAAGCGGCATGATCGGATGGCGCAGACATCTGAAGCTCCAGAATGATTGTTGGAGGTAGCAACAGCGTAAAGGACCCGCTGGGTGATTAAACACCGTTTCAGGCGCGCACTGTCAATCCTTGTCCACGGCATCTGCCCGGCCTGGCGGGTCAAAAAAAGCGTGCGGTAACTATGTACCACCTTTGCTCACTCGTCGTTGCCTAGTCTGGCGGCTTCCTCCACGTTCGCGCCGTTTTGAGGCGCCCTGATCGAGAAGCCACGATGCTCACTGAAACCACGCCACTTTTATTTCCCGAGGTATTGCGCGCCCGTCGCCTGGACGAATTGACCGCCACCCACGGCCTGACACAGGCCGACCTCGACTGGCTGCAGCACATCGCCCTGCCCGGCCACACCCAGCGCGCAGCGCAGACACCCCCGATGTTCGCCGAAACCATTCTGTTGCAAGCCGATGAAAAACCGCCCATTGCACTGGCCGGCTGCTTTGTCCTCAGCACCTCGTCTAACAGCAGCGAAACCAGCACCCACCCGGTGTTCCTCTACACGCCGAGTGGTGGCATCGAAAAATTCGACAACCAGGCGTCCCTCGAAGAAAAGATTGACCGGATGCGCCGGGACACTGCGCAACGCGACGACCTGTTTCGTCTCTTGTCGATTTCCCAACGCAGTGAACTGAACAGCACCACCGACATCAGGCAGGCCCGGCAACTCATCGAAGAGGATGTTTTCAAGACCCAGCTCGAATCCATCGAGCACGCCCAGAGCCTCAATGCCCTGGTCATGGTGAATGAACTGATCAAATTGCCCTCGTTAAGATCGATGCTTGACCAGGTATTGAACGAGGCGCTGCCGGACCTGGATCATCGACAGATCCGCGTGGCGTTCACCAAGGAGATTCACCCGCAAGATCCAAAGGCAATCCCGGTGACTGAAAGCATCCCACTGAGCGATGCAGTCCTGGACTACTTCCATCAACAGGGGTGGCGTGCCGGGCATGACATCGATCTGACTCATCCGGGTACACCTGCATCGTCCTACACCGCGCGGCAATGGGAAAGCTTCATAAGGGACACTGCCACCACACTGATTCCAACGCTGATCAGCTGCATCGATGCCTTTTGGGAGGGAAGAGCCGCCTCTTTCTATATATCACGACGCAAACTTCTATCTCGCGTCATTCACGATGAGTTATGGGCGTCCATCCTGATCGAACGGGAGAAAGGACAACTGACGGATGAGCAGAGTCGTGAGCTGTTTCGGTTATTCCGTCCCTCTCGCCGAGACGAAACACTGCTGTTCATCGAAACGATTCGACTCTGGGAGTATGAACCGGACTACGTGGAGCTAGCCGGCTCCATGATGATCAGCGCCAAGGGGCATTATCTTTATACGCCCCTCGACGGCGTTCAAAAGATCACCAACTATTCGGGCTTCAAGGACAGGTTGTACGGTCAATCCGCAAGCACTGTAGAAAAAGAGAAAATCTATAGCCTCTTGAGCCTGGAAGAGCGTAACCGCTTCCAGCGCTTCGATGAGCCGCAGCTTTCGGGCAAGTCACTGGACCTACCGGTCGCCGAAACCCTGGCAAGCGCGATAATTGAAAAGCAGAAGAATAACTTCCATTACGCATTGGAGATGTCTCGCCAGGCCGATGTCGACATCCACTCGCTCATTGACAAGGCGCTGGATATACGCGCTTTCATCAACAAACGACTCTTGGCGCAGCCAACCGCCGGACATTGGGGAACTCGTCCCGCGTTTCATGGGGACCTGCGCCCATCCAATTTCATGGCCGATCAACTGGAGAGAAGGGGCAAGAGCTATACCGATGTGGAAGAGGCTTTCGACGGTCTCTTTAGTCAGTTACCAACGTCCTCCAACGCTTCGCTGCACAACGGGCTGAGGCCGCTACTGGCTGAGCTGACCAATGTTTTTTCTTTGGGTATCCGCGCCGAGGCCGAACTCAGGGAGCTTGGTTCGAGTCTGTCGTCGATTGCGAATAACCTGATCAGAACAGTTTTCGTCTACGACCCAGACTACCCGGACCGCTCGCAACGCAAAACGGTCAGGGGCTTTCGGCCGGATGTCTATTCGTTGACGCTCGCCTGTGGCGAAAAAGGCCGAACGGTCCTGCTGCCGCTCGCCAATTGTTTTTTATTAACCGAGCGTGGAGGGCTGGATACTCCCCACTCAGGCATGGCGATCCTTTGGACACCTGCCGATGGCTTGCGGGCTTTTCCTTCCGTCGAGGTGGCCACCCGGCAATTGAATCAAGATCTGCTCGACTCCCAAAGACGCTTTGCATTGCTTGAAAATTTAACGGTCACTCAACGCCTGCCCCATAGGCGCTACCAACTCCAGGCCTATGAATTGATCGAAGACAACGTACTGATCAATCGGATGAGTTCGTTTATCAAATACTTTGAGGCCGAGTATGGCTATCTGAGCACATTAAAAGCCGGTGATTGGCAACTGACCGGATCGGCATTGGTCCACAGTCTTCAGGCGCTCCTGAACAAAGGCGCGCCCACCAATCTGAAACGCGCTACCGCTATCGCCCAGGCAAATGAACGCCAACAGAAACTCCCTGCCTGGCTTGGCACTGCGTCCCTTGAAGAAAAACGCCTGCACATCGAAGTGCTTGAGCAATATAAAAACAGCGTGTCCGATGGCAAGGATTACCTGGACGGTATCGAGCCCCTGCGCACCTATGTGCATAAAACACTGCAAACGCTATTGGATACGCGCTTTCCTCGGAAAAACCTGAACCCGGAAACGATCCAGATCACGCCCAACCTCGCGATCGTGGGACCGGCCAGCTCGCTGACCGATTTTGCGTTGAATCACATCGAGGTGACCGAAAAGGGTTTCAAGGTTTCATCAACATCCACGCAGCCGTTGCCCGATGGTTTGAACGAGACCGCCGTACGGCAAATGTTGTCGTCGCTGGATATCCCGACCACCTATAAAAACCATGTAACCCAAGCACTTTCCAACAGTATTGTGGATGTCCAGCCGAGAAAGCGGCGCTTTCGGCAACAGTTGCCGTGGCAATTGTTGCAGTACGCTCACGCACGGTATCTACAGCAACACCTTTCCCCTCCGGCATTCGACCTGTTCCGGCAAGTCATGGACATGCCGGACGCCATCGCTCGTCAAGCGGTCGAGGGCGTCAGCGCATTCTTCCGCCCTTTGGAGCTGATCAAAACCGAAGGCGGTGCCGCGATCAAGGCATTGGGGCTTTACCTGTTCAGTTCGGCTACCGATGCAACCAGCCCTCACGTCCTGTATTCGCCCTACCATGACGGCGAGCTGTTACAGGAGTTCAAGGATGAAGCGAGCATCGTCGCGGCATTCAATACACCCGGCGCGCTCCAGGATTTGTTGATTCGTCGGCTTCCCCAGGACCAGCAAGCCACGTTCAAAAATCTCTTCGCAGCCACGCGCGGAAAACAATCGGAAATGACCTTGGGCTTCAGCCCCATCAATACAAATATTCTGCATACGCTGTATGACGACAACGCAACATTGCTGGCAGATATGTTGACCGCGCAAAACCAGGACCATCGTCAGTCTGATTGGGCAACGGTGCTGCATCTGTTCAGCTCCGGGGTCAGGATGTTGGGAAGACAGTTACCGGCCAAACTGACTTTCCTGGAAACGCTCTGGGAGAGTTATCAGGACTTCAAGGGCTCAGCCGAAGCCTTGCAACAGCATGACTGGAAAACAGGCCTGCACAATTTTATCGCAGGCGCCGCGGAGATGGTCTCGCTTGGCTTCTTGAACCGCGAGGATACATTCGGTCTTCTCGACCCTATCGAACCGGTTTCTGGAAACGCTACACCCGCGACAAACTGGAAGGACATCGCTTGCACGGCTCCGATGCGCACCGACCTCCAGGTCTTCGAAGCCTCGGACGTCAGCCTCTCGAATCTTCAACTTAGCCTGAGCGACGGGATCTATAAGGTTGCGGCGAATGGCAAGTCTTTTATCCCACTCGCCGGCAAGGTCTATCAAGTGGCAAAAGCCGGCCAGACCTGGCGAATCATTCACGAACACGGTGAAGGGCCTTTATTGAAAAAGTCCCCGGACGGCCGGACATGGGAAATCGACCCGCAACGCCAAACCATTCGATTCGGCAAGGCCGGGTCGAAGCTGGCCATCACCTATAGCGACTTAAAGGCCAAAGGTTCATTGAACATTGAAGCACGGGGCATGGCCGAGATACGCAGGAAATATCCGCACCGGGCCAATGCAATCGTGCAGGCACTGGAGACCGCGAGGTTCTACTCATTCAACGCCCTTCACAACTTCGAGCAATTCAAGCGACAACCACTTGTGGGCTCTCGGCTGGATCATTTCCTGAGATTGTTTTTTGGGGTCAACAGCGTCGACGCCCGTCTTATCAGCAAAATTGAGGCGGCGATTTCTCCCATATGCCAGGCATTGGCCGATCCATCCTGGGCGCTACAGAATGCCGACCGCATCGTGATCGGCAACCTCAAGCACCTGGAAGATCGAGCAACCGCCTTCGTACTCGAGCCGGCAGCCGTGGGACGAATCTATATCACGCAGTTTTTTTTCGACCTGGGCCTGGATTGGTACAAGGCCGTCGTACCCGACATCTTCAATGTCGATGCACATGCCCAGGGAGCGACCTTCATCCACGAAATTTCCCATCAGTTGTTCAATACGTTCGACATCATCTACCTGGACGCCGCACTACCATTTCTCGATTTGATTTCAACAGCGACTTACGCCGCAAAGTTGCAATACGACAAGCAAAGGGAGCTGCAACTCAACGGGCTTTCATTGACCACGCCAAAGTCAAAACTGTTCACGCAATGGGACAGCACGGATAACACCTACAAAAAGCTGGAGCTGTTGCCTGGATACAGGCAAACCACCCGGGAAATCCTGAAGATAACCGGCGCCAGAACCATGGATAAAGCTCGCGATGATTTTCTCGATCCGATTTTGCCGGACAAGCGCATCGACGTCATACTTCGCAACGCCGACTCGCTCACACTCTTGATTTGTGAATTGGGACGCCAACTCGACCCCACTCCATCACGGCAAATTGCCGCGCCATGAAGGGTTTGGGTGGTTGATCTTTTTTTCACGCCCTGTATGCGACGGTAGGCGACAACGAGTGTTTGAGTAAAAAAACAGGCTCATTGATGCGTAAACGCCATGACGGTTGTTCTCGGCAGCTCATGCCGAAGGTTAGAATGCGGCAAACCAGGAAGAGTCAATGACCGAACATCCCCTCTCGGAAGCCGAATACGACGCCATTACCGATGCCGCTGCCCATTGGTGCATGCGCTTGCATGCCGCCGATTGCACCGATGCCGAACGGCAGGCGTTCAAGCAATGGCACGATGCCGATCCCCTGCATGCTTTCGAATACGAAGCCATGCTGGAGATCTGGGCTGTTGCCGATCATCTGCCGCGTGTCGAGTCAACGCCGACTGCTCCAGCACGCCGCACCCAGTCGCGCTGGAGCCGGTTGGCGGTCGCCGCTGCGGTGTTAGTCGTGGGCATGCCCCTGGTCGCTTACACCGGCTGGAACCTGGGCTGGGTTGCCAATTCCTACCAGCGCTTCGAAGCCGGCGCCAGCGTACGCCATATCACCCTGGGTGACGGCAGCCAGGTCGAACTCAACCTGGGCAGTGAGCTGGTATTTGCCAACTACAAAAACGAACGCCGAGTGACGCTGAAAAAGGGTGAGGCGTTTTTTGACGTCAGCCATGACAAACAGCACCCGTTTGTGGTTCGGGCCGGCCAAGGCCAGGTGCGTGTGACCGGTACACGCTTCAACGTATGGATGTACCAGGACCAGGTACGGATCACACTACTGGAGGGCTCGGTGAGGGTGACCAGCAACCAGGCACTCACCCGTGACGGCCTGCCGCTTTCCCCGGGCATGCAGGCCAGCTACAAGGCGGGCGACCAACAACCGCAAGTTCGTGAGACAGACGCCAATGACAGTTCGCTGGCGTGGCGCAACGGCAAGCTGGTGCTGGATAACCTTGCCCTGAGCGATGCACTGCCGCTGATCAACCGCTACCTCGACCGGCCCGTCATGCTGGCCGACAACAGCACCGGGGGCCTGCGTATCGGTGGTGTCTACAACATCAGCGAAGTGCAGAACCTGGTGCCTTCGCTGCCCAAAGTGCTGCCGGTCTACCTGACCCGGAACAAGGACGGCAACCCGGTCCTCAACTCCATCGGACAACGACCGGCCACTCACTGAAAGCTTTTCTCTGAGGGAGAAGTGGGTCAGCCTGACTCGATGTTGAATGTAAAGCCGTCATCGCGAGCAAGCTTTGCTCCCACAGCTTGAATCGGTGCCAGCCTGCGATTTCCCGGCCAACACAAATCCCCTGTGGGAGCAAAGCTTGCTCGCGATAGCGGTGGGTCAGTCTGCCTTGATGTTGGACGTGCCGCCGTCATCGCGAGCAAGCTTTGCTCCCACAGTTTGGATCGGTGCCAGCCCGCGATTTCCCGGCCAACAAAAAATCCCCTGTGGGAGCAAAGCTTGCTCGCGATGGCGGTGGGTCAGCTTGCCTGGATGTTGGCTGTGCCGGCCTCTTCGCGAGCAAGCTCGCTCCCACACTGGATCTTCAGTGGACAAGAAACTTGAGCCCAGCACAGATCCCTCTGTGGGAGCAAAGCTTGCTCGCGATGGCGGTGGGTCAGCTTGCCTGGATGTTGGCTGTGCCGGCCTCTTCGCGAGCAAGCTCGCTCCCACACTGGATTTTCAGCAGACACAAAATCCATATGCATCACAGGGACCTGCCTGGCTGACAGTCCTACCCACGGTTGAACCATCACGCGTCTATGCTCCTCTATGATTAACTACATGCATTCATAGGGAAGCCCGCATGCTCAAACCCACCCATCTTTTGATCGTCACCGTTGCCGCAGGACTTGTCGCTTGTGGCGAGTCGTCCACCTTGCAAGTCTCCGACGGCACCGGCCCAGCGCCGAAACTGCCCGAACCGAACAAGACCCTGATCCCCACCCTCAACATCGCCGAAGCCGTCGGCTGGCCGCAAGGCGCCAAGCCAACCCCGGCCCCGGGCCTGCAAGTGGGCGCGTTCGCTGAAGGACTGGACCATCCGCGCTGGCTCTATGTACTGCCCAATGGCGATGTGCTGGTGGCCGAAACCAACGCCCCGCCCAAGCCGGACGACGCCAAGGGCATCCGGGGCTGGGTGAAGACAAAAGTCATGGACCGAGCCGGCGCAGGCGTGCCCAGCCCCAATCGCATCACCCTGTTGCGTGACGCCAATCACGACGGCATCGCCGAAACCCGCACGGTGTTCCTGGAAAACCTCAACTCGCCGTTCGGCATGACCCTGGTCGGCAATGACCTCTACGTGGCCGATACCGACCGGCTGATCCGCTTCCCCTACAAGGACGGTGATACGCAAATCCAGGCGCAGCCGACCAAGGTCGTTGATCTGCCCGGGGGCACACTCAACCGTCACTGGACCAAGAACGTGATTGCCAGCCGCGACGGCAGCAAGCTGTACGTCACCACCGGTTCGAACAGCAACGTCGCGGAAAACGGCATGGAGGCCGAAGAAGGTCGCGCCGCCATCTGGGAAGTGGACCGTGCCAGCGGCAATCACCGCATCTTCGCCTCAGGCCTGCGCAACCCCAATGGCCTGGCCTGGGAACCCCGCAGCGGCGCGCTCTGGACAGCGGTGAACGAGCGGGATGAGATCGGCAGCGACCTGGTGCCGGACTACATCACGTCGGTCAAGGACGGGGCCTTCTATGGCTGGCCCTACAGCTACTACGGGCAGAACGTCGATGTCCGGGTCGAACCACAGAACCCGGCCCTGGTGGCCAAGGCCATCGCCCCGGACTACGCCGTCGGCCCTCACACCGCCTCATTGGGCCTGACCTTCGCCGAGGGCAGCAGCTTGCCTGCACCGTTTACCGAAGGGGCTTTCATCGGCCAGCACGGCTCGTGGAACCGCAAGCCCCACAGTGGTTATAAAGTGATTTTCGTACCGTTCAACGGCGGCAAGCCGGTGGGACAACCCGTGGATGTGCTCACCGGCTTCCTCAACGCCGACGAAAAAGCCCTGGGGCGGCCAGTGGGCGTAGTGATCGACAAGCAGGGTGGGTTGTTGGTGGCCGATGATGTGGGGAACAAAATCTGGCGGGTGTCAGGCAAATAAGACCGACACACCTGTGTGGCGAGGGGATTTACTCCTGACCTGTGGGAGCAAGGCTTGCCCGCGATGAAGGCGATGCGGTCTTTCAGAGATCGAGGTGCCTGTTTCGCGAGCAAGCTTTGCTCCCACAGATCAGGGCAACAACAACTCAGGGATTGCGCGCCAGGTGTTCCGGCTGCAACACACGCTTGGCGCCCAGGTAAGCCTTCTGCCAATAGGCCTTGGACAGGCTATCGAGCTTGACCGTGCCACCCGTGGCCGGCGCGTGAACAAAACGCCCCTCGCCGACATAGATCCCGGCATGGCTGACCTGGGAACCGCCGTTGGTGGCGAAGAACACCAGGTCACCGCTCTGCAGCGCGTCCTTACCCACTTCAGGGGCCCGCATGCTGATCATTTCCCGCGTGGAACGTGGCAGGGCAATACCCGCAGCGTCGCGGTACACATAGCCAATCAGGCCACTGCAATCAAAACCCGAATCCGGCGTGTTACCACCCCAGCGATAAGGCGTGCCCACCAGGCCAAGCGCCCGGAAGAGCACATCTTCGGCGGCCGGGGAAAAGGGTTGCGCGGGAGCAAAGACTATCGGAGCCCGCACTGGAGCAGGCGGCGGTGGCGTGCGGCTGGCGCACGCGCTGAGCAGCGCGGCGAGGAACATGAGAGCGAGGCGGGCCGACGTCGACATATGCAGAACAATCCTGATCTGGATGCGGCTTTTCTGCCGTGGGCATGAAAACAAATCCGCCTGCGGAGTACGCAGGCGGATTGCCATCAAACAATGATCAGGATTCTAGCGACTATATGGCAAACTTCAAGTAAGACTTTAAGTTTGCCTTACAAACTGTGTGCTTACTTTCGGGCAGTGACCACAGTCGGTGCCATGGCGAGCGCGCGCTTGGCTTCGATGAAGGTCTTGCTCCAGTAGCTGTCGCCCAGGCTGTCGATCCGCACGCCACCGCTGCGGCGGCTGCTGGAATGGATGAACTGGTTGTCGCCCAGGTAGATACCGGCGTGGCTGACACGACCGCGACGACCGTTGGTGCTGAAGAACAGCAGGTCACCGGGTTCCAGTTGGTTGCGAGCCACCAGTGGGGCGTTCACGTTGATCATTTCACGAGTGGAGCGCGGCAGGTTCATGCCGGCCTCTTCGCGGAACAGATAACCGATGAAACCGCTGCAATCGAAGCCGGCTTCAGAGGTACCGCCAAAACGGTAGCGGGTACCGATCAACGACATGCCGCGTTCCAGGATACTGTCAGCCAGTACTGGAAGCTGGTAAGGCTTGCTGCCGGCGAAGGCGGCGAGTTCTTTGTCGGAGGCCATTTCTTCCTGGAACGCAACGGAGGAAGACTGGGCGGTAACGGTATTCTTGACCTGAGGTTGTGGCGCTTGCTGGGTCACTGGAGAGTGGGCAGCGCAACCAAACAACAGGGTAACGAGTGCGAGAGGCACGAGGGGTGCGAAGCGATTTAGCATGGGCACGACCGTGGCTGAAGTAGTAAAGATGGCGAGACTATGCCTTCTATCAACCTCATTTGCAAATTCAATCGATGCAAATGTGACTTCTCGGTTTTACGTTTACATCTAAGCGCTTAAGCCCATTTTGAACGTCTCGTGGCCTGCCGCCCAGCAGGACCGCGGGTTTCGCCGCGTCCAGAGCAGGCCATGAGCCACTACCTGCAACGGTTCTACCAGCCCAAAGTTTCTTTCAAAAAAGGAATAGTCAGCTTGCGCTGGGCCTGGAGCGAGGCCTGGTCGAGGCGTTCGAGCAGCTCGAACAACGCGCTCATGCTGCGGGTGCCCCGGGTGAGGATGAAATGCCCGACTTCGTCGGTCAGGTGCAGGCCACGCCGGGACGCACGCAGCTGCAAGGCACGAAGTTTGTCTTCGTCGGAGAGCGGGCGCATCTGGAAAATCAGCGCCAGGGTGAGACGGGACTTGAGGTCCGCCAGCTTCACCGGCAGCTCCCGTGGCGACGTCGACGCGGCGATCAGCAAGCGCCGACCGCTGTCGCGCAACCGATTGAACAGGTGAAACAGCGCTTCTTCCCAGTCAGCCTTGCCGGCCACGGCCTGGAGATCGTCCAGGCAGACCAGTTCGTACTGTTCGAGGTTGTCGAGGATTTCAACGCCGCGATCGAGCAACTCGGCCAACGGCAGGTACACCGCCGGTTCGCCCAATTGCTCGAACCGCAGGCACGCGGCCTGCAACAGATGCGTGCGCCCTACCCCGTCCTTGCCCCACAGATAGATCAGGCTTTCGGTCCAGCCGGCGTCGGCTTCGCAAAGCCGCTCGACATAGCCGAGTGCTGCGGCATTGGCGCCTGGGTAGTAATTGATAAAGGTGGCGTCATCACGCAGACGCACACCTAGGGGCAGCTGAATCGGTTTCATGCTGACTGAACAGTTCCCAAGGAACCGTTAGTGGCCTCTGTGTAAAGTGCGCAAAGTTTATACCCGTGGCGCGGACCGCACAATGCGCCGGACCACGAGCAAAATCAAAGGTTTGCAGCGGCAAGGGCACGGAGCGTCAGTTTCCCTGACACCCCGCCGGCCATTCGCCCTACAGATCAGGGTCTTCGGCGCCACTATAGATGTCCGAATCCTTGTACAAATCGTGCATATGACGCACCAGCACCATGATCACCGCCGCCACCGGCAGCGCCAGCAGGATCCCGGTGAAGCCGAACAACTCGCCCCCCGCCAGGATCGCGAAGATCACCGCCACCGGATGCAGGCCAATGCGGTCGCCCACCAGCAGCGGCGTCAGCACCATGCCCTCCAGGGCCTGACCGACCATGAACACCGCGACGATGCCCACCATCGGGTACAGGTCGCCGCCGAACTGGAACAATCCGGCGATCAATGCCGCACCAATACCAATCACAAAACCCATGTACGGCACGATGGCGGCCAGACCGGCGATCAGGCCGATCAACAGGCCCAGCTCCAGGCCCACCAACATCAGCCCTGCCGCGTAGATGAAACCCAGGGCCACCATCACCAGCAGTTGCCCGCGCACGAACGCCCCCAACACTTCGTGGCATTCGCCGATCAGGGTCATGATGCGTTCTTCACGGTGACGCGGCAGCAGACTGCGAATCTTCGCCATCATCAGGTCCCAGTCCCGCAGCAGATAGAAGGCCACGACCGGAATCAGCACCAGGTTCGCCAGCCAGCCGATCAACGCCAGGCTCGAGGCCGTGGCCTGGCTCAACACCACGCCGACGATGTCGGTGGTCTGGCCCATGTGCTCGCTGATAGCCGCCTTGACCTTGTCAAACTTCCAGAAACCGTCCGCCAACCCCAGCTTCGACTGCACCCACGGCACCGCGCTGTGCTGCAACCAATCGAGCATCTGCGGCGCCAATTCGTACAGGCGCAGCAGTTGCTTGGCGAGCATCGGGATCAGCACCAGCAACAGCGCGCCCACGATCAAGGTGAACAGCGCAAACACCGCCACCACGCCCCAGGTCCGCGACAGGCCGAGTTTTTCCAGGCGATCCACCACCGGGTCGAACAGATAGGCCAGCAGCAGCGCAACCAGGAACGGCGTAAGGATCGGATGCAGCAAATAGATTAGCGCAATCAGCAGGGCAACCCCGCCCAACCAGAACCAACGCCGCGTATCGCCCATGAACCACTCCTAGCTATATAAAGAAAGAAAACCTACCAGCGGAACCGCAGATTGGCTGCCGGCGCCGGCACAGGTGCTGCAACCGGGGCCGAGCCATCGGCGGCGGGCGGCGCCACTGGCACTGGCGCGACGGCCTCGCCGGGCGGGATCTCCTGCAGTTTCGCCAGGGCCAACTGCGCCTTCAGTTGTTCGGCACTGCCGTTGACCCGATAGACGATCCGGTCGCCTTCGACCCGCTGCAACTGCCCACCAAATGGTTCGAG